>NZ_JBEXRA010000004.1:0-280568 GCF_040612855.1 Streptomyces sp. NPDC006332 | reverse complement strand
AGACTTCCTGCACACCTACAACCACCACCGCTGCCACACCGCACTCGGCGGCCAGCCACCCATCACCCGCGTGAACAACCCTGCGGGTCAATACACCTAGGGCCTGTCGTTTGGATCACGCCGCAGACGCGGGGTCTGGCACGCACATCTGCCGCGTTGTCGTCGGTTGCCGATGCTCCGCATCGACGCCCTCCTCCGCCTTGCAGCTGCACGCGCCAGACCCCGCTCACCGGCATCAACCAGCACCGTCAGTTTCCTGCGGCCTGATCCAAACAACAGGCCCTAGTGACGCTACGGCGTGACGAGCAGGACCTTGCCGATGTGGCCGCTCTCCTCCACCACCCGGTGTGCGGCGGCCGCGTCGCTCATCGGGAGCGCGCGGTCGACGATCGGACGTACCTGACCGGAGCCGAGCAACGGCCACACGTGCTCGCGTACTGCGGCCACGATCGAGGCCTTCTCACCGAGCGGGCGGGCCCTGAGCGAGGTCGCGCTGACGGCGGCCCGCTTGGACAGGAGCGTGGCGATGTTCAGCTCGGCCTTGATGCCGCCCTGCATGCCGATGATCGCGAGCCTGCCGTTGACGGCGAGCGCCCGCACATTGCGGTCGAGGTATTTGGCACCCATGTTGTCGAGGATGACGTCGGCGCCCGCGCCGTCGGTGGCCGCCCTGACCTCTTCCACGAAGTCCTGGTCCCGGTAGTTGACCTGGACGTCGGCGCCCAGCTCGGCGCAGCGGTCCAGCTTCTCCCTGGTGCCCGCGGTCACCACGACTTTGGCACCGACGGCTTTGGCGAGCTGGATCGCCATCGTCCCGATGCCGCTGGAACCGCCGTGCACGAGCAGCGTCTCGCCGGGGCGGAGGTGGGCGACCATGAAGACGTTCGACCAGACCGTGCAGACCACCTCGGGCAGCGCCGCGGCCTGCCCGAGGTCGATGCCCTTCGGCAGGGGCAGCAGCTGGCCGGCGGGGACGGCGACCTTCTCCGCGTAGCCGCCGCCCGCGAGCAGCGCGCACACCTCGTCGCCGACGGACCAGCCGGAGACACCGGGACCGACTTCGGCGATCCGCCCGGAGCATTCCAGACCGGGGTAGGGGGACGAGCCGGGCGGTGGGTCGTAGAAGCCCTGGCGCTGCAGGATGTCGGCGCGGTTGACAGCACTGGCCGTCACCTCGACCAGCACCTCGCCCTCGCCGGGCACAGGATCCGGGACCTCGGCCCACACCAGCGCCTCGGGCCCACCAGGTTCGGGAATCGTGATCGCATGCATGAAGGGGACGCTACCCGCAGGCCCTGGAAGCGACCCTCCGGGTCATCGACGCTTCGGTATCGCTGTGGCTGCTCCTGGTCTGGGGGCCCGTGCCAACCTCCTGGGTCTCCCGGCCGGGACCAGCGTCTCCTGGGTCTCCCGGCCGGGACCAGCGTCTCCTGGGTCTCCCGGCCCGTGCCGACTCCGTCTCCGGTCCGAGGGGGCCTGCGCCCTTCGGCCGATCCGCCACAAAAACCCTGTGCCTGACCGATGAGTTTGCGGGACGGTAAAGGTCTTCCCATGCGTCACCCATGAGCGCGGAAGGACACCCACCATGAGCCAGCACACGTCCAGCCTGGCCATCGAGACCGCCGGCCTGGTGAAGACGTTCGGCGAGACACGGGCCGTCGACGGAGTCGACCTCGCGGTGCCGGCCGGCACGGTCTACGGCGTTCTCGGCCCGAACGGCGCCGGCAAGACGACCACCGTGAAGATGCTCGCCACCCTGCTGCGACCGGACGGCGGTCAGGCCCACGTCTTCGGCCACGACGTCGTGCGCGAGGCCGACGAGGTCCGCGGCCGGGTCAGTCTCACCGGCCAGTACGCGTCGGTGGACGAGGACCTCACCGGCACCGAGAACCTGATCCTGCTGGGCCGCCTGCTCGGCCACGCCAAGAAGGCCGCGCGGGAGCGCTCCGGGCAGCTGCTGGAGGCCTTCGGCCTCACGGACGCGGGCGCGAAGCAGGTCAAGCACTACTCCGGCGGCATGCGACGCCGTATCGACATCGCCGCCTCCATCCTCAACACCCCGGACCTGCTCTTCCTCGACGAGCCGACGACCGGCCTCGACCCGCGCAGCCGCAACCAGGTGTGGGAGATCGTCCGCGCGGTCGTCGCCCAGGGCACCACCGTGCTGCTGACCACGCAGTACCTCGACGAGGCCGACCAACTGGCGTCCCGGATCGCCGTCATCGACCAGGGCAAGGTGATCGCCGAGGGGACCAAGGGCGAACTGAAGGCGTCCGTGGGCTCCGGTTCCGTACATCTGCGACTGCGTGATCCGGCTCAGCGGCCGCAGGCCGAGCAGGTGCTGCGGCTGGCCCTGGACACGGACGTGCAGCTCGAGCCCGACCCGGTGGCGCTGACGGCCCGCGTCGGGGCGGTCGCGGCGAACGGACAGGGCGCGGCCGAGCAGGCCGCCCGGGCGCTCGCCGAGCTGGCTCGCGGCGGGATCGTCGTCGACAACTTCTCCCTGGGCCAGCCGAGCCTGGACGAGGTGTTCCTCGCCCTCACCGGACACGACACCCACGAGACCAGCGGCGTCTCGAAGGACTCCGACGACATCGACGACCCCGACGACCCCGACGGCTCCAACGACTCGAAGGACGAGGTGGCCGCATGAGCACCGCGACGACCACGGAGACCAAGGACCTGGCCCCGGTCAGGGCCGAATCCCTCGCCGCGCTGCTGGTCGCCGGGGAGCGGCCGCCGCGGCCCAGCGCGCTGTCGGCCTCGCTGACCTTCGGCTGGCGGGCCATGCTCAAGATCAAGCACGTGCCGGAGCAGCTCTTCGACGTCACGGCGTTCCCGATCATGATGGTGCTGATGTACACGTATCTCTTCGGGGGCGCCCTGGCCGGGTCCCCGAAGGAGTACATCCAGTTCCTGCTGCCCGGCATCCTGGTGATGTCGGTGGTGATGATCACGATGTACACGGGTGTCTCGGTGAACACCGACATCGAGAAGGGCGTGTTCGACCGCTTCCGGACGCTGCCCATCTGGCGACCGTCGACGATGGTCGGCTATCTCCTCGGCGACGCCCTGCGCTACACCATCGCGTCGGTCGTGATGCTCGCGGTCGGCCTGATCCTCGGCTACCGCCCGGGCGGCGGGGTCGGCGGCGTCCTCGCCGGAATCGCTCTGCTGGTCGTGTTTTCGTTCGCGTTCTCGTGGATCTGGACGATGTTCGGGCTGATGCTGCGCACCGAGAAGTCGGTGATGGGCGTCAGCATGATGGTGATCTTCCCGCTGACGTTCCTGTCCAATGTCTTCGTCGACCCGAAGACCATGCCGGGCTGGCTTCAGGCCTTCGTCAACAACAGCCCGGTGACCCATGTGGCGTCGGCGGTACGCGGTCTGATGGCGGGCGACTGGCCGGCCGACGAGGTCGCCTGGTCGCTGGGCTGGGCGGGCCTGCTTCTGGCGGTCTTCGGGCCGATCACGATGCGGCTGTACAACCGCAAGTGACCGGCCCCGGGCCGTCAGTCCTGGGGAAGCGGGCGGGCGTCGGGGGCGATCTGGCTGCCCGGCGTCGCCCGCACGATAGTGATCAGCCGGTCCGTCAGTTCCAGTGTCCCGACCGCCGGATCGTCGTACCCGAGCACGCGGTGCCCCCGTACGACACTCACCACCAGGTCGTCGGTCTCCCGCGCCCGCTTGCCCACCTCGGCCTTTATGACCGGTCGTTCGATGATGTCGAGCCCGCTGCCCTGCTGGATCAGGTCCTCCATCACCATGCCGGCCGCGGGACTCAGCACGGACAGCCCGAGCAGCCGTCCGGCCGCGCTGGCGCTGGTGATCACCGCGTCGGCGCCGGACTGCTTCAGCAGCGGGGCGTTCTCCTCCTCGCGCACGGCGGCCACGATCTTCGCGCCCTTGTTGAGCTGCCGGGCCGTCAGCGTCACCAGGACCGCCGTGTCATCGCGCTGGGTCGCGATGATGATCTTCCGCGCCTTGTGTACCTCGGCCCGCTTCAGCACCTCGCTGCGGGTGGCGTCCCCGACGACACCCGCGTAGCCCTCCGCGGTCGCGGCGTCGATCGCCTTGCCGCTGGGGTCGACCACCACGACCTGCTCTTTCTTCAGGCCCGTCGCGCAGACGGTCTGGATCGCCGACCGACCCTTGGTTCCGAAGCCGACGACGACGGTGTGGTCGCGCAAGGTGGACCTCCAGCGGGTGAGCCGCCATTCCTCCCGGGTGCGTTCGGTGAGGACTTCGAGCGTGGTGCCGACCAGGATGATCAGGAACAGCACGCGCAGGGGTGTGACGACGAAGATGTTGGTGAGCCTGGCGGCATCACTGACCGGGGTGATGTCGCCGTAGCCGGTGGTGGACAGGGTGACGGTCGCGTAGTACCAGGCGTCCAGGAAGTCGACCGAGCCGTCGGAGTTGTCGTTGTAGCCGTCGCGG
Source organism: Streptomyces sp. NPDC006332 (assembly GCF_040612855.1). NCBI lineage: Bacteria > Bacillati > Actinomycetota > Actinomycetes > Kitasatosporales > Streptomycetaceae > Streptomyces > Streptomyces sp. NPDC006332. The sequence goes on along the minus strand of NZ_JBEXRA010000004.1, from coordinate 276,128 downwards.
TCGACGTAGACGAGCAGAGCGGTCGCCACGAGGACCAGCAGGGCCATCGTCAGCCGTTTGGCCACCTGTCGGAACGGGTGCTCCACCACGGTGCGCGGGAGCTTCACCCGCTGGGTCACGAGATGTTCGTCCGCCTGCCGGGCGATCGCGTCATGGCCCGGAAGTTTCACGTGAAACACACCCCGATCCCAGCACTCGCCCAGGGCAGATCGAGGAGTTCGCTCTCCTGACCGGGGTGCGAGCCGCCGGGCGGTACGACGGCCAGGGCGTCGGCCGCCGCGATACCCCGCAGCATCGCCGGGCCGTTGTAATGCAGCGGCACGGCCCGGTCACCGCGCAGGACCACAGGGATGAGCCGGGTGTCGTACGGGTGCCCGTGCACCTCGTCCTGGAGCGGCAGCGTGTACGACTCCGGGGCGGGCCGCGCCGCGAGAGCCCGCAGCAGCGGCTCGGCGAGGGTGAGCAGGCCGGAGACGGCCGCCAGAGGGTTGCCGGGCAGGCCGACGAGGTGCTGGTTCTCCTTGGTGCGGGCCAGCAGCATGGGGTGACCGGGGCGCACCTTGACGCCGTCCACCAGGAGTTCGGCGTCGATGCGGCGCAGGGTGGGATGGACGTGGTCGACGGGGCCCGCGGCGGTGCCGCCGGTGGTGACGATCAGGTCGGCGTCGCTGGTGGTGATCGCCTTGTGCAGGGCGTCCGCGTGGTCCTCGAGTCGTCGTACGGCGATGACCTCGGCGCCCAGCGCACGCAGCCAGGGCGGGAGCATCGGGCCGAGCGCGTCACGGATCAGCCCGTCGCGCGGAGTGCCCTCGGTGAGCAACTCGTCGCCCAGGACGATGAGCTCGACACGGGGGCGGGGGACGACGGCGAGGGTGTCGTATCCGGCGGCCGCGGCGAGCCCCAGCACCGCCGGCGTCACCAGGGCGCCGGCCGGGAGGAGTTGGTCGCCGCTGCGACACTCCTGGCCACGCGGCCGGATGTCCTGGCCGTGCGCCGCCTCGCGGGTGGGGTGCAGACGGCCCTTGTCGTCGGTACGGCCGTGCTCGCTGCGCAGGACCGCGGTGGTGTCCGGGGGGACGCGGGCCCCGGTGGCGATCCGGACGGCCTCGCCGTCGGTGAGCGGCTCGGGCTCGGCGTGCCCGGCGAGGACGTTGTCGTCCCGGACGTCCCAGGGGCCGGGGCCGGCCACCGCCCAGCCGTCCATCGCGGAGGTGTCGAAGGAGGGCAGGTCGGTGAGGGCGGTGAGCGGCGCGGCCAGAGTGAGGCCGAGGGCCTCGTCGAGGAGGACCGAGACGGGGGCACGGCGTGCGCCACGGGTGGTGCGACCGGCCCTTTCGGCGATCGCGCGGGCCTCGGGCCATGGGGTGGCCCGGTGGCGGGCTCCCGGCTTGCGCCCCGGCGGGTGAGCAGCGCCGTGCGGGTCGCTCACGTGGCCGTCCTCTGTGCCGGGTGCGGGTACCTGACCTCCGGCCGAGGGGCCGTCGTGCTCGTTCACGAGGGCCAGCACCTCCTCGACGTCGAGGTCCTCGGCGTCCTCCCCGGCCCGGGTGGCCCGGGCGGTCATCCGGCGTCCGGGGCCGCGTCGGACGCGGCATCGGACGTGGCGTCGGTCCCCTCGTCGGCCCAGCGCAGGGCGAGGGCGGCTGCCTTGCGGGACGCCTCCGCCACCGCCTCTGGTCCGCCGCCGGCCCGTGCGGCCGCGTAGCCGACCAGGAAGGTGGTCAGCGGGGCCGCGGGCCGCGCCACGCCGTGGGCGGCGTCACGGGCGAGGTCGAGCAGCGCTCCGGTGTCGACGTCGAGGTCGATGCCCAGTTCGTCCTTGACTGCGGTAATCCATTCATCCAACACGTGCCCATGCTCCCTGATGCGTGCCCTGGCGGTGGCGATGTCGTCCCAGGTGTCGCAGTCGAAGGAAGCGACGGGGTCGGGGACGCGGGTGAGGTCGAGCCCGGCGGTCAGCCGGCGCAGCGGAAGCCCGGTGAGGCCGCCGCTCTCGGCGGAGCCGAGTGTGACCGGCATTCCGCCCAGCGTGGTCAGCTCCCGGCGCAGTGCGGAGGTGCGGTACGCGGCCACGAGCGGCTGGTCACGGCCGTCGGTGTCGGTGAGCAGCACGCCCTCGGCGCCGCTGGTCGCCAAGGTGGTCAGCAGTCGCCGTACCGACTCCTCGGTCAGGAACGGCAGGTCGGCGGAGAGGACCAGGACGTGCTGGGCCGTGGTGTGCCGCAGTCCGGCGTAGAGCGCGGCCACCGGTCCGCCGCCGGGCGGCCTCTCGCGTGCCCAGGTCACGGGGCGGGCGGTCGGCCGTGGATCGGCGACGACGACGGTGGTGCGGGCGCCTGCGCAGGCGGCGAGCACCCGGTCGAGCAGTGCGCGTCCGCCCACCCGCATCCCGGGTTTGTCCGCACCACCGAGCCGCCGGGCGGCACCTCCGGCGAGCACGACGGCGTCGAATGCGGTCACCCCCCGAGTATGCGTGCCGCGGCGATCACAGGGAACGCGGGGAGGCAGCGAACCAAGGCTCCGTCAGAACTCGGTCTCGTGGGTCGGGGCGAGGCGCGGACTGCGCCCGGGCACGATCACGGTGCCGTCACAGCGTGCGGAGCAGGACCGCGGTGCCGTCACAGCGTGCGGAGCAGGACCGCGGTGCCGTCACAGCGTGCGCAGCAGGACCGCGGGCTGTTCCACGCAGTCCGCCACGTACCGCAGGAACCCGCCGGCCGTGCCACCGTCGCACACCCGGTGATCGAAGGTGAGCGAGAGCTGGACGACCTGCCGCACCGCCAGCTCGCCCTCGTGCACCCACGGCTTGGGGACGATCCGGCCGACGCCGAGCATGGCCGCCTCCGGGTGGTTGATGATCGGTGTGGAGCCGTCGACGCCGAACACGCCGTAGTTGTTCAGGGTGAAGGTGCCGCCGATGAGTTCCCGGGGCGTGAGGGTCCCGGCGCGGGCCGCCTCGGTGAGCCTCGCGAACTCCGAGGTGAGGGACTCGGCGTCCCGGGTGTGCGCGTCCCGGACCACGGGGACCACCAGACCTCGCTCGGTCTGGGCGGCGAACCCGAGGTGGATCTGGTCGAGCCGGACGACTTCCCTGGCCTCCGTGTCGACCGTGGAGTTGAGCTCGGGCCAACGGGCCAGGGCCGAGGTGCAGATCCGGGCGAGCAGGGCGAGGAGGGAGATCTTCGGACCGTCGGAGGCGTTCATCGCCGTACGCGCCCGCATCAGCTCCGTCGCGTCGGCGTCCACCCAGCAGGTGGCGTCCGGGATCTCCCGTCGGCTACGGGAGAGCTTGTCGGCCACGGCGCCGCGGATGCCCTTGAGGGGGACGCGGGTCCCGGAGGGGGAGGGGGCGGAGGGGGCGGAGGGGGCGGATGCGGGGGTCGCGGCGGGGGCGGGGGTCGGCGCGGGTGCCATGCGTGCGTGCGGCTCTGCCGTCGGGGTGGCAGGGCGGGCCGTGGCGGCCGAGGCCCGCAGCGCGTACTCCACATCCGCTCGCAGGATCAGCCCGTCGGGCCCGGAACCGCTGAGTTCCCGCAGGTCCAGGCCGTTGACACGGGCCAGCCTGCGGACCAGGGGGGAGATCACGGGCACCGGCCCGTCGCCCACGTCGGGCGCACCGACCTGGCCGTCCGCCGCCCCCAAGAAGCCGGTCGGCGCCGCTGCCCGGGCTCCCGGGGCGGGCGTCGGCTGTCCCTGGCGCACCCGGCGTCGCCGCGCGGGTGCCTCGGAGGTGCCGTAGCCCACCAGCACGTTCCCGGAGCCCTCGGTCTGGACGTCGGAGGCCGACTCGCCCACCGCCACGGTGATCAGCGGCGCCCCGACGGGCAGTTCCGTGCCCTCCTCGCCGAAGCGGGCGGTGACCACACCGCCGTAGGGACAGGGCACCTCGACCATCGCCTTGGCCGTCTCGACCTCGACGACCGGCTGGTCGACGGCGACGACCTCACCGACCTCGACCAGCCAGCGCACGATCTCCGCCTCGGTGAGCCCCTCCCCGAGGTCGGGCAGCTTGAACTCCAGCACCTGTGCCATCAGCTCTCGGCCTCCCATTGCAGGCGCCCCACGGCGTCCAGGATCCGGTCCACGCCGGGCAGGTGGTGACGCTCCAGCATCGGCGGCGGGTAGGGGATGTCGAACCCGGCCACGCGCAGCACCGGGGCCTCCAGGTGGTGGAAGCACCGCTCCGTGACGCGGGCCGCGATCTCCCCGCCCGGGCCGCCGAAGCCGCCCGATTCGTGTACGACGACCGCTCGCCCGGTCCGCCGTACCGAGGCGCAGACCGTCTCGTCGTCGAACGGCACCAGGGAGCGCAGGTCGACGACTTCGAGGTCCCAGCCTTCCTCCCGGGCCGCCTCGGCGGCTTCGAGGCAGACGGGCACGGACGGTCCGTACGTGATCAGCGTGGCGCTGTGGCCCGAGCGCCGCACCACCGCGCGGCCGATCGGTTCAACGGTCGCCGGCTCCTCGGGGTTCCAGGAGTCCTTCGACCAGTACAGGCGCTTGGGTTCCAGGAAGACGACCGGGTCGTCGGAGGCGATGGCGGCGCGCAGCAGGCCGTAGGCGTCGGCGACCGTCGCGGGCGTGACGACATGGAGCCCCGGAGTGGCCATGTAGTACGCCTCGGACGAGTCGCTGTGGTGTTCGACGCCGCCGATGCCGCCGCCGTAGGGGACGCGGATGGTGAGCGGGAGCGGCATCGCGCCCCGGGTGCGGTTGCGCATCCGGGAGACATGGCTGATGAGCTGCTCGAACGCGGGGTAGGCGAACGCGTCGAACTGCATCTCCACGACCGGGCGCAGCCCGTACATCGCCATGCCGACCGCCGTGCCGAGGATGCCCGCCTCGGCCAGCGGGGTGTCCGTGCAGCGGGCCTCGCCGAACTCCTCGGCGAGGCCGTCGGTGACCCGGAAGACACCGCCGAGGGTGCCGACGTCCTCGCCCAGGACGTGCACGGTCGGGTCGGCGGCCATCGCGTCGCGCATCGCTCGTGTGAGGGCCTGCGCCATGGTGGCCGGTTTGAGGGCGACGGTGGTCATCGGTGCGGGCCTTCCTGCTCGGCCTCCAGCTCGGCCCGCAACTGGTCGCGCTGCTCGCGCAGTTGCGGGGTGGGCTCGGCGTAGACGTGGTCGAACAGGTCCATGGGGTCCAGCGCCGGGTCCTGGTTCATGCGGGTGCGCAGGTCGGCGGCCATGGTCTCGGCGGCGTCGCGCGTCGCTTGGACGCCGTCCTCGTCGAGGAGGCCGCGTTCGGTCAGCTCGTGTTCCAGGAGGGCGATCGGGTCGTGTCCGCGCCAGGTCTCGACCTCGGTGTCCTGCCGGTAGCGGGTGGCGTCGTCGGCGTTGGTGTGGGCGTCGACGCGGTACGTGATCGCCTCGACCAGCGTGGGACCGCCTCCGGCGCGGGCGTGGCGTACGGCGTCGGCGAGGACCTCGTGCACGGCGGCCACGTCGTTGCCGTCGACCAGGCGGCCGGGCATCCCGTAGCCGACGGCCTTGTGGGCCAGCGACGGGGCAGCGGTCTGCTTGGCGAGCGGTACGGAGATCGCGAAGCCGTTGTTCTGCACCAGGAAGACGACCGGGGCCTGCCAGACGGCGGCGAAGTTCAGTGCCTCGTGGAAGTCGCCCTCGCTGGTGCCGCCGTCGCCGACCATGGCGAGCGCGACCACGTCGTCGCCCTTGAGGCGGGCGGCGTGCGCGAGACCGACGGCGTGCGGCAACTGGGTGGCGAGCGGGGTGCACAGGGGGGCCACGCGATGTTCGCGCGGGTCGTAGCCGGTGTGCCAGTCGCCGCGCAGCAGCGTGAGGGCCTGGACGGGGTCCACACCACGCGCCACCGCGGCCAGGGTGTCGCGGTAGCTGGGGAACAGCCAGTCCCGTTCCTCCAGGACCAGCGCGGCGGCGACCTCGCAGGCCTCCTGGCCGGTGCTGGAGGGGTAGACGGCCAGCCGGCCCTGCTTGGTGAGGGCGGTGGCCTGCGCGTTGTAGCGGCGGCCACGCACCAGCTCGGCGTGCAGCCGGCGCAACAGCCCGGGGTCGGCGTTCTTGGCCGCCTCCGTGCCGAGGACGCGGTACGGCTCGGCGTCGGGCAGCAGCGGCGCGGGGTCCGTGCGGGGCTGCCAGGCGGGCGGCGGCGATGGCCGGTACGCGCCCCGCTGCTCCATGACCGTCATAGCGGCACCTCCTCGTGGGAGCGGCTTCAGACGCGTCACGGATGTGATGCGCCTCACCTACCGATTGTTCGGTCGTCGGCACATTTTGGCTACAGGCACCCCCAGGCTGTGGACAAACGGTTCTCCACAGCCTGTGATGGACGCAGTACGTCCACGACAGGAAGGCGGGGGGACGTGGCATCTGAACAAATGGCCGAGAGCCCGGACGGCAGCGGCCCTCGGCCGTCCCCTCGTCCCCTGGACGCCATCGACCAGGACATCCTGCAGATGCTGCAGGCGGACGGCCGCGCGTCGATACGGTCGGTCGCCGACCGGGTGCATGTCTCGCGGGCCAACGCCTACGCGCGCATCAACCGCCTCATCGAGGACGGCGTCATCCGCGGCTTCGGAGCCCGCGTCGACCACGAACGCGCGGGTCACGGCACCTCGGCGTACGTCACCCTGAAGATCGTCCAGAACTCCTGGCGTGCGGTGCGCGAGCAGCTCAGGCAGCTGCCGGGGGCCTCCCACATCGCGCTGGTCGGCGGCGACTTCGACGTGCTGCTGCTGGTGCACACCTCCGACAACCGGGCGCTGCGCGAGCTGGTGCTCACCCGGCTCCAGGCGATCCCGGAGGTGCTCAGCACCCGCACCCTGCTGGTGTTCGAGGAGGAGGACCTGGAGCCGCAGGGCTGAGCCGGGCCCCTCAGGCTGGTTTGCCCAGTCCCCCGAACACCAGCCGCACCACCGCTTCGGCGACCTCGCGCTCGCTCATGCCCCGCCCGTCCGGCCGGTACCACTCGACGATCGAGTTGATCATCCCGAAGACCAGCCGTGTCGCGAGCCGTACCTCCACGTCGCCGCGCACGTCCCCGTCCGCGGCCGCCGCCTTCAGCAGTTCGGCGACCCGGTGGTCGAAGTCGCGGCGCCGCTCCAGGGCCCACCGCTCGGTGCCGGTGTTGCCGCGCACCCGCAGCAGCAGGGTGACGTACGGCAGCTCGGCTATGAGCACCTCGACCATCCGCCGTACGACGTACTCCAGACGCTCCGCGGCCCGTCCCACGCGGGCCCGCTCCTCGTCGAGGATCTCGAAGAGGCCGTCCAGCGCCCGGTTCACGGCCCGGCGCAGCAGTTCCTCCTTGCCGGTGACGTGGTGGTAGATCGACGACTTGGAGATGCCGGCCGCCTTGGAGAGGTGCTCCATGGAGGTGCCGTCGTAGCCGCGCTCGTTGAAGACCTGGACGGCCACGGACAGCAGCGTCTGGGGGGTGTACGTGTCACGCTTGGCGGCCGTCATGAAGTGCTGCCCTCCCGCTTGTCGGTGGCGTACGCGTGGCGGTACAGCGCCAGGGAGGGCGCGTAACGCCCCGAGGGGTCACGCAGGTGCAGGTCGTCCAGGAGGGCGTAGGCCCAGTTGCGGCCCAGGCGGCGGCTCCACTCGAAGGGGCCCAGGGGGTAGTTGACGCCGAGCCGCATCGCCGTGTCGATGTCCTCCTCGGTGGCCACGCCCTTGGCGACGGCGTCGTGCGCGAGGTCGACGATCCGGGCGACCGTACGGGCGACGATCATGCCGGGGACGTCGCCGATCACGCTGACCTGCTTGCCGAGCGCCTGGAAGAGTCCGGTGGCCTCGGCGAGCGTGCGCGGGGAGGTGTCCTGGGAGGCGGACAGAGCGATCCGGGACGCCCGGCGGTAGTCCAGCGCGAGGTCGAAGTAGACGACGTCCCGGAACTCGACCGAGGTCTGTCCGTCGGCGAGGGCCAGCTGCCCGCCGCCGGGCAGCACCAGGCGGGTGCCGTGGTCCTCCTCGTCCTCGCGGACCTGGATGCCCGCCTCGCGGATCAGCGGGACCAGCTCCGCGGCGGGTCCGAGGTCGCCCTCGACCACCACGTACGCGGGTTGCCGTGCCGCATCCGCGGTGTGCGGCTCGGGGCGCTCGGCGGCCTCGCCCTCATCGGAGTAGTCGTACCAGCCCTGTCCGGTCTTGCGGCCGAGCCGGCCCGACTCGACCAGGCGCTGCTGGGCGAGGGACGGCGTGAAGCGCACGTCCTGGAAGAAGGACTGCCACACCGAGCGGGTGACGGACTCGTTGACGTCCTGACCGATCAGGTCCGTCAGTTCGAAGGCGCCCATCTTGAAGCCGCCGCACTCCCGCAGCACCGCGTCGATGGTGGCGGGGTCGGCGCCCTGGGCCTCGTAGACCGCGAACGCCTCGGCGTAGAAGGGCCGCGCGATGCGGTTGACGATGAAGCCCGGGGTGTCGGCGCAGGCCACCGGGGTCTTGCCCCAGGCGCGGGCCATCTCGTACGCACGTGTGGCCGACGACACGTCCGTGGAGAACCCGGAGACGACCTCGACGAGCGGGAGCAGCGGGGCGGGGTTGAAGAAGTGCAGGCCGACGAAGCGGCCGGGGTTGCGCAGGGCGCCGCCGATGGCCGTCACCGACAGGGAGGAGGTGTTGGTGGCGAGCAGGCAGTCCTCGTCGACGACGGCCTCGAGCTCGCGGAACAGCTCCTGCTTGACGTCCAGCCGTTCCAGAACGGCCTCCATGACCAGGGCGCAGTCGGCGAGGTCGGCGATGCTCCCGGCGGGCAGCAGCCGGGCGCGTGCCGCGTCCCGGTCGGCGGCGCCGAGACGGTCCTTCTCGACGAGCCGGTCGAGGCGCGCGCCGATCGCGTCGGCGGCCTCCCGGGCCCGTCCGGGCATGGCGTCGTACAGCCGTACGGTATGGCCCGCGACCAGTGCGACCTGGGCGATGCCCTGGCCCATGGTGCCGGCGCCGACGACGGCCACGGGGCTGCTGAGGTCGAGTCCTGTCATGTGCGCGATCCTCCCGCACGGGGTTTTCCACAGATGCGGCGGACCCCCTTGTCCCGACCGATCGTTCGGTTACTCTAACTCTGACCGCCTGTTCCCGCCCATGTTTCTGCCCAGGTCATGAGCTCGACGAAGAGTTCAGGAAACGAGGAGTTGGTCCCGCATGGCCGCCGAACTCACCGCGCACGATCTGATCGCCAAGCACCGGCCCACCCTTGACCAGGCGCTGGAAGCGATCCGCACCCGCGCGTACTGGTCCCCGCACCCCGAGCACCCCAAGGCCTACGGAGAGAACGGCAGCCTGGACGCCGCGGCGGGCAAGGCCGCCTTCGACGCCCTCCTCGGCACCCGCCTCGACCTCGGCCAGCCCGGCACGGACGACTGGGTGGGCGGCGAGGTCTCCCCGTACGGCATCGAGCTGGGCGTCACCTACCCGCACGCGGACATCGACGCGCTGCTGCCCGCGATGAAGGCCGGTCAGCGAGCCTGGCGGGACGCGGGCGCGGAGATCCGCGCGGTGGTCTGCCTGGAGATCCTCAAACGGATCAGCGACCGGACGCACGAGTTCGCGCACGCGGTCATGCACACCTCCGGCCAGGCCTTCATGATGGCGCTCCAGGCGGGCGGCCCGCACGCTCAGGACCGCGGTCTGGAAGCGGTGGCGTACGCGTACGTGGAACAGGTCCGCACACCCGACACCGCGGAGTGGACCAAGCCGCAGGGCAAGCGTGACCCGCTGGCGCTCACCAAGCGGTTCACCCCGGTGCCGAGGGGCATCGGCCTGGTCATCGGCTGCAACACCTTCCCCACCTGGAACGGCTACCCGGGCCTGTTCGCCTCCCTCGCCACCGGCAACGCGGTCCTGGTCAAGCCGCACCCGCGCGCGGTGCTGCCGCTGGCGCTCACCGTGCAGGTGGCCCGCCAGGTGCTGGCCGAGGCCGGATTCGACCCGAACCTGGTGGCGCTGGCCGCCGAGCGTCCCGACGAGGGCATCGCGAAGACGCTGGCCACTCGCCCGGAGATCCGGATCATCGACTACACCGGCTCGACGACGTTCGGTGACTGGCTGGAGGCCAACGCCCGCCAGGCGCAGGTGTACACCGAGAAGGCCGGCGTCAACACCGTGCTGGTGGAGTCGACCGGCGACTACAAGGGGATGCTGGCCAACCTGGCGTTCTCCCTGTCGCTCTACAGCGGCCAGATGTGCACCACCCCGCAGAACCTGCTCGTCCCGCGCGACGGCATCCGCACCGACCAGGGCCCGAAGACCTTCGACGAGGTGGTCGCGGACCTGGCCCGCTCCGTCGAGGGCCTCCTGGGCGACGACGCGCGTGCGAACGCCCTGCTCGGCGCCATCGTCAACCCGGATGTGAAGTCCCGTCTGGACGCGGCCTCCGGGCTCGGTGAGGTCGCCCTCGCCTCACGGGAGGTCAGCAACCCGGAGTTCCCGGGCGCGGTCGTCCGCACCCCCGTCATCGTCAAGCTGGACGGGGCGCGCAAGTACTGGGACGGGGCGGACGACGAGCCCGCCTACCTGCGCGAGTGCTTCGGGCCCGTGTCCTTCGCCGTCGCCGTCGACTCCGTTGCCGAGGCGACGGAGCTGCTGCGTCGGACCATCCGCGACAAGGGTGCGATGACGGTGGGCGCGTACACCACCGACGAGGAGGTCGAACGGGCCGTCCAGGAGGTCTGCCTGGAGGAGGCCGCCCAGCTGTCCCTGAACCTCACGGGCGGGGTGTACGTCAACCAGACGGCCGCCTTCTCCGACTTCCACGGCTCCGGCGGCAACCCGGCGGCCAACTCGGCCCTCACCGACGGGGCGTTCGTGGCGAACCGCTTCCGGGTGGTGGAGGTCCGGCGGGAGGCGTAGGGCAGCCGGCTGGTAGAGCATTCCCTGGGCGCCAGGTAGGGCGCCTCGTAGGGCGCCTCGTAGGACACCTCACAGGCGCCGCTCGTGGGGCGCCTGTGAGGAGACGCCGGGTGCGCCCCCGGTGGCGCTCCAGTGGTACAGCGTCATGGCCACACTGGTCGCGAGGTTGTAGCTGGAGACCTGGGGGCGCATCGGCAGTGCCAGCAAGTGGTCGGCCCGGGCGCGTAGTTCGGCCGACAGGCCGCTGCGTTCCGAGCCGAAGGCGAGTACGGCGTCGTCCGGGAGCTTGGTGCCGCGCAGGTCGTCGCCCTCGGGGTCCAGCGCGAACACCGGCCCGGCGGGCAGTTCGTCGACGGTCAGCCGCTCCACCGCGGTCGCGAAGTGCAGCCCTGCTCCACCGCGTACGACCGTGGGATGCCAGGGATCGAGCGTGCCGGTGGTGACCACTCCGGTCGCGCCGAAACCGGCGGCCAGACGGATCACGGCCCCCGCGTTGCCCAGGTTGCGCGGGTTGTCGAGGACCACGACCGGCGCGGTGCGCGGGGTGTGCGCCAGCCTCTCCAGATGCGACGCGCGAGAGGGACGTACGGCCAGGGCGGCCACCGCGGTGGGATGAGGGCGCGGCACCAGGGAGGTGTACGTCGTCTCCGGGACCTCGGTCAGGAGCGCGTCCAGCGTGTCCCGTACGTCGGGGGCCAGCTCGTCGGCCAGGGCGAGCGCGGCGGCCCGGTCGACGGCGACGGCCACCGGCACCTCGGCGCCGAAGCGGACCGCGTGCTTGAGGGCGTGGAAGCCGTCGAGCAGCACGGAGACGTCAGCAACCCGGCGCCACCAGCTCACAGGATCGGGGGCGGTCATGCGTGAAGCCTACGTGCGGAGGATCGAGGGTCCGGAAGGTCTTCGGGTCTTCGGGGTCATCTAGGCCTGCTTGGTCTTCCGGCTCCCGTCGAGTTCCTGAAGTTCTCGGAATCTAGGAGTGCTCCTAGGCTTCCGGGTTCTTCGGGGTCTCCGGAGTCTTCATGGCCTCACCGGTCGCCGAGGTATTCGATGCCTCCGACGCCACCGGTTTCACCAGGTTCACCTCATCCACCGGGGTGCGCTGCTCCGGTACGCCCTTCGGTACCCCCGTCCTCGTACGCCCCCTGACCGCCGACCCCGCCGTGACAGACGGCACCGCCGGCAACCGCTCACGCACGCGCGTCGCCCATCCGCCGAGCCGGTGCAGGAACGACGTCGGCAGGAACACGGCGTCGGCGGCGATCATCGCCAGCGAGAAGAACGGCAGCCCCAGGATCACCGCGATCACGGCATGCTCGATGATCATCGCGGTGAGCAGGACGTTCTTGACCCGTCGGTTGAACAGCGTGAACGGGAACGCGACCTGCACGGCGACCGTCCCGTAGGTCACCAGCATCACCATGATGCCGCTGGCCGACAGCAGGTCGGCGAGGGCGGGCCACGGCGAGAAGTAGTCGAGGTGCAGCGGGTAGTAGGCGGCGGTGCCGTCCTGCCAGCGGGTGCCCTGGATCTTGTACCAGCCGGCCGTCGCGTAGATCAGACAGGCCTCGGCCATGATCACGAGCAGCGCCCCGTTGTGGACGATGTTGCCGACCACGTCGAGCAGGATCCGCGGCTCGCCGGACCTGGCGAACCGCCCCACCGCCCACCACAGGCCCAGCGCGACCCATACGACCCACAGGAGCACCGGCACGGTCGGGTCACCGTCGAGCCGGCCGGCCAGGGTCACCGCGACCAGCGTCAGCCCGAGCCCGCTCCACAGGACCGGACCCACCCGGTCCGTGACACGCTCCCCGAGCGCCCGTGCCGCCCGCGAGAGCCGTGCCCGGCGCTCGTCCAGCGACCACACCTGGCCGCAGCGGGTGAAGACGAGGTAGATGGACATCAGGTGCAGGACGTTGTCGCCGCCGTCCCCCATGAAGATGCTGCGGTTCTGCAGCGACAGCACGCCGACCATGAAGAGCACCGACATCGTGCGGGTGCGCCAGCCCAGCAGGAGCAGGACGCTCGTCAGGACCGAAAGCGCGTAGAGGACCTCGAACCAGAGGCGGCCGTCGGACCACATCAGGGCCGTGAAGGCACCGTTCGTCGAGATCAACTGTTCGGCGAGGTCCCAGCTCCAGGGGCCGTCGGGACCGTACATCTCCTGGCGGTGAGGGAACTCCCGCAGCAGGAACAGCAGCCAGGTCGCACTGAAGCCGATGCGGATCATGGCGGTCTGGTACGGACCGAGGGCGGACTCGGTGACGCGGGCTATGCCGGACGAGACGGAGAGAGCGAACCGGTTCACTTCGCGCCCCCCGCGGCCGTGCCCGCCGTATCCGCCTCGCCTGCCCTGCCCGCCGTATCCGCTGAGTCCGCCGTGTCCGGCGGTGCGGCCGACCACCAGGGCAGCACGCGGTACGTCGGCTTGTCGGAGACCTTCTCGTCGCTCCACGCGGGCGCGGGCACGTTCGTGGTGCGGGAGCGGATCTGGACGAGGTCGACGGCGCCGCCCTTCCCGGCCGCGTTCTCGCGGTCCAGGCGCAGCGACACGATGCGGCGCAGATAGGTCTCGGACAGGGAGCCACGCAGTCCTATCGCACGGTTGTCGGTGTCGTGCGTGGAGACGAAGAAGTCCCAGGCCCGGCGCAGTTCGTTCTGCTGGGTGTGGCTCGGCAGCAGATTGCCGTCGATGGCCCGGCCGTCCTGTGCGGACAGGTCGTACCAGCCGGTGGTCCGTATCCCGCCGTCCGCGGACCGGACCTGTGCGCGGACCTGGACGGCGATGTTCTGCTGCAGCGGGTTCGGCGCGAACAGCTTCCAGTTCTGCTCGAACTCCGGGTAGATCCAGTCGTCGATCGCCTTGCCGTGCTGCTTGGTCAGCGTGTTCGACGGGGCGACGTGCAGGAACACCATGCCGATGTGGACACAGACGGCGACGGCGACGACGGCGAGGGCCACAGAGACCGCGATCTGGTACTTGAGGGAGAGCGCCCCGAGTCCGATCCGGGCGTCGGCACCGGCATCGGCACCGGCGTCCGGGGCGCTGGGCTCGTCCGGCCCGCGCGGGGGCCTCCAGCCTTCGTCGTACGCGTCCATTCCGCCCCGTCTCCCGATCCCCGGTCGTGCTCCGGTTCTGTTCCCGGCCCGCCCGCGCCGGGCACGCGGCTCCCACGACGCTCGCACGGAACGGTACTCAGGGCCGCCCTCCCGGCACAGCCCCCATCGTCCCCACCTCGACGTCACCCCGGTTGTCCACAGACCACGCCGGAGACGCCGTGAGTTGTCCACAGCGGTTGACACCTTACGGCGCCCGTCTCACCATGGAATCGCACGAACCGAACGATCGGTCGGGAGCATGCACCGGCCGGGCACCGGCAGAGTCCAGGTCGAGGGGGACTTCATGGCGACAGCAGCCGCGCATCACACGGCCCAGACGGCCGGAGCACAGACGTACGACGGACAGGGCGGTGTTCGTGAGGATCAGGCCGTCGACGCCGCCGCGTACCAGCGCGCCTTCGACGCCACCGTGGCCGCCGACGAGCGCGTGGAGCCGCGCGACTGGATGCCCGACGCCTACCGCGCGACGCTGGTCCGACAGATCGCGCAGCACGCCCACTCCGAGATCATCGGCATGCAGCCGGAGGCGAACTGGATCACCCGAGCGCCCTCGCTGCGCCGCAAGGCCATCCTGATGGCCAAGGTCCAGGACGAGGCCGGCCATGGGCTGTACCTCTACAGCGCGGCCGAAACCCTCGGCACCGGCCGCGACGAGCTGCTCGACAAGCTGCACACCGGCCGCCAGAAGTACTCCTCGATCTTCAACTACCCCACGCTGACCTGGGCGGACGTCGGCGCGATCGGTTGGCTCGTGGACGGCGCGGCGATCACCAACCAGGTCCCCCTGTGCCGCTGCTCGTACGGCCCGTACGCACGCGCGATGGTCCGCATCTGCAAGGAGGAGTCCTTCCACCAGCGACAGGGGTACGAACTGCTGCTGGCCCTCAGCCGCGGGACGCCGGAGCAGCACGCGATGGCGCAGGACGCGGTGGACCGCTGGTGGTGGCCGTCCCTGATGATGTTCGGCCCGCCCGACGACGAGTCCTCGCACTCCGCCCAGTCGATGGCCTGGAAGATCAAGCGCCACTCGAACGACGAGCTGCGGCAGCGGTTCGTCGACATCTGTGTCCCCCAGGCCGAGTCCCTGGGTCTCACCCTCCCCGACCCGGACCTGCAATGGAACGAGGAGCGGGGGCACCACGACTTCGGCGCCATCGACTGGACGGAGTTCTGGGACGTGCTCAAGGGCAACGGCCCGTGCAACGAACAACGGATCACGCAGCGCAGGCGCGCGCACGACGAGGGCGCCTGGGTACGGGACGCGGCCGCCGCGTACGCGGCCAAGCACAACAGGGGGACGGGAGTGAGCCGAGGATGACCAACACCGACTGGCCTCTGTGGGAGGTCTTCGTGCGCTCCCGCCGCGGCCTCTCGCACACCCACGCCGGCAGCCTGCACGCGCCGGACGCGGAACTCGCCCTGCGCAACGCCCGCGATCTGTACACCCGGCGCGGCGAGGGCATCTCGATCTGGGTCGTCCCCTCGTCCGCGATCACCGCGTCCTCGCCCGACGAGAAGGACCCGTTCTTCGAACCGGCCGCCGACAAGCCCTACCGCCACCCGACGTTCTACGAGATCCCGGAGGGGGTGAAGCACCTGTGACCGCGGCCGAGACGACGACCACCCCCAAATCCGCGGCCGCCCTCGCCCTCGGCGACGACGCCCTGGTGCTCTCGCACCGCCTCGGCGAGTGGGCGGGTCACGCCCCCGTCCTCGAGGAGGAAGTGGCCCTCGCCAACATCGCGCTGGATCTCCTCGGCCAGGCGCGGGTGCTGCTGTCGCTGGTCGGCGACGAGGACGAGCTGGCGTATCTGCGCGAGGAGCGCGCCTTCCGCAACCTCCAGCTGGTGGAACAGCCGAACGGCGACTTCGCCCACACGATCGCCCGCCAGCTGTACTTCTCCACCTACCAACACCTGCTCTACGCCGAACTCGCCACCGGGGGCGGCCCGTTCGCCCCACTGGCCGCCAAGGCCGCCAAGGAGGTCGCCTACCACCGCGATCACGCCGAGCAGTGGACGCTGCGACTCGGCGACGGCACCGACGAGGGTCACGAACGGATGGGGCGGGCGTGCGAGGCGCTGTGGCGCTTCACCGGTGAGATGTTCCAGCCGGTGGAGGGGCTCGAAGTCGACCGGGAGCGGCTGGAGGGGGCCTGGCTCGCCTCCGTCGAGGACGTGCTGCGCCGGGCCACCCTCACGGTCCCGGAGGGCCCGCGGTCCGGGGCGTGGCAGGCCGGCGCGGGCCGGCAGGGGCTGCACACCGAGCCCTTCGGGCGGATGCTCGCCGAGATGCAGCACCTGCACCGCAGTCACCCGGGGGCGTCATGGTGACGCTCACCGCCCTGGAGGCGGAACTCCTGGACGTGGCCGGTTCGGTGCTCGACCCCGAACTGCCCGTGCTCACCCTCAAGGAGCTGGGTGTGCTGCGCGCGGTGCACCTGCGCGGCACCGACGCGGTCGAGGTGGAGCTGACCCCGACGTACACGGGGTGCCCGGCCGTCGAGGCGATGTCCCTCGACATAGAGCGCGCGCTGCACCAGCACGGCATGCGCGAGGTCACCGTGCGCACGGTGCTCGCGCCGGCCTGGTCGACGGACGACATCACCGACGAAGGGCGCCGCAAGCTGCGGGAGTTCGGCATCGCCCCACCTCGGGTACGGCGGGAGTCCGGACCGGTCACGCTCGCGCTCGGGCCGACCCGCACCCACGTCGGCGAAACCGCGGGGACCCGCCAACCCACCACGGCCCACGCGACCGAAGCGACCGAAGCGACCGAAGCGACCGAAGCGACCGAAGCGACCGGGAAGGCTGCCCCGATCCAGTGCCCGCACTGCGGTTGCGCCGACACCGAACTGCTCAGCCGTTTCTCCTCGACGGCGTGCAAGGCGCTGCGGCGCTGCCTTGCCTGCCGTGAACCGTTCGACCACTTCAAGGAGTTGTGATGGCCCGCTTCCACACGCTCCCGGTGGCGGCGGTCGACCGGCTGACCGACGACTCCGTGGCCCTCACCCTCTCCGTGCCGCCGGAGCTGCGCGAGAAGTACCGGCACGCACCGGGCCAGCATCTCGCCCTGCGGCGGATGGCCGACGGCGTCGAGATCCGGCGTACGTACTCGATCTGCTCCCCGGCCCCCGCGACGGACGCCGAGGGTCCACGCACCCTGCGGGTCGGTGTGCGGCTGGTCGAGGGCGGCGCGTTCTCCACCTTCGCGCTCAAGGAGATCGACATCGGCGACGAACTGGAGGTGATGACCCCGGCGGGACGCTTCACGCTCGACCCCGCGCCCGGCCTGTACGCGGCGATCGTCGGCGGCAGCGGCATCACCCCGGTCCTGTCGATCGTGGCGACACTGCTGGCACGCGAGCCCGAGGCCCGGTTCTGTCTGATACGCGGCGACCGGACATCCGCCTCCACCATGTTCCTGGAGGAGGTCGCCGACCTGAAGGACCGCTACCCCGAGCGGCTCCAACTGGTGACGGTGCTCTCCCGGGAGGAACAGCAGGCGGGGCTGCCGTCCGGCCGGCTCGACCGCGAGCGGCTGACCGGACTGCTCCCGGCACTGCTGCCGGTGGAGCAGGTCGCGGGCTGGTTCCTGTGCGGGCCGTTCGGGCTGGTGCAGGGGGCCGAACGGGCACTGCGGGAGCTCGGGGTCGCCCGGACCCGTATCCACGAGGAGATCTTCCACGTGGACCCGGTCGCTCCCACAGCCGCCGTCCCCGCACCCGCGCACAGCACGGTGACCGCCCGGCTCGACGGCCGGGGCGGCACCTGGCCCGTCCAGGACGGCGAGTCACTGCTGGAGACGGTTCTGCGCAACCGGCCCGACGCGCCCTACGCCTGCAAGGGCGGGGTGTGCGGGACGTGCCGGGCGTTTTTGGTCGCCGGCGAGGTGCGGATGGATCGCAACTTCGCGCTGGAGCCGGAGGAGACACAGGAGGGGTATGTGCTGGCATGCCAGTCGCATCCGGTGACGGAGAAGGTGGAGCTGGACTTCGACCGGTAAAAAACCGAAGGCGGCCGACCGTTCCCTTCTTCTAGAACCTGTTCTATCTTGACGCCTCGTCAGACATCTGGGTCGTCGGGCCCGGCCGGTGGGCCGGGGTGCGTGCGGGAGGGGCAGGGACCGTGGACTTCACCTTCACCGAGGAGCAACAGGCGGCGGCCGAGGCGGCACGGGGGGTGTTCGCCGGGGTCGCGCCGGACACGGTGCCCAGTCCGTCCCTCACCGCGGGCGCCGTCGGCGACGACTTCGACCGCGCACTGTGGAGCAGGCTCGCCGAGGCGGATCTACTGAGCCTGACGACGGCCCCGGAGTACGGCGGTGCAGGCCTGGACGCCATCGCGCTCGGTCTGGTGCTGCGCGAGGCCGCCCAGGTGCTGGCGCGGGTGCCACTGCTGGAGCACAGCGCGGCCACGGCAGCCGTACAGGCCCACGGCGGCGAGGAGTTGAGGTCCGCACTGCTGGCGCGGGCGGGCCGGGGAGAGGTCGTGCTGACCGTCGCCGCGAGCGGCCGCACCGGCCACGACCCGGCCGAGCGCGCCGTGACCGCCCGTCAGGAGGGGCCGGAGTGGATCCTCGACGGGGTGCAGACGGCGGTGCCCTGGGCGTACGGCGCGGACCTCGTCGTCGTACCGGCACACACGGCCGCCGACCGTACCGTCCTCGCGCTGGTCCCCCGCCGCCACCCGGGCGTCGTTCTCGCCGAGCAGATCTCCACCACCGGCGAGCGGCTGGCCGAACTGCGCCTGGAATCGGCGCGGATCGCGGCCCGGGAGGTCATCGACGTCGACGGCGCCTGGGAGTGGCTGCGCGATCTGCTGGCCACCGGGACGTGCGCACTGGCACTCGGTCTGGGCGAGCGTGTCCTGCGCATGACCAGCGACTACACCAGCAAACGGGAGCAGTTCGGGTTCCCGGTCGCCACCTTCCAGGCCGTCGCCGTCCAGGCCGCGGACCGCTACATCGACCTACGGGCCATGGAGGCCACGCTGTGGCAAGCGGCATGGCGGCACGGCTCGGGGACCCAGGGGGCGCTGCCCGTCTCCGGTGATGTGGCGGTCGCCAAGGTGTGGGCGGCCGACGGTGTCCGGCGGGTCGTGCAGACGGCGCAGCACCTGCACGGAGGGTTCGGTGCCGACGTCGACTATCCCCTGCACCGCTACCACGCCTGGGCCAAGCACCTCGAACTGTCACTGGGCCCGGCGTCGGCACACGAGGAATCCCTGGGCGACCTGCTGGCAGCCCACCCACTGGGCTGACCGAACACCTCGCGACGCCTGCGTTCAGCGCCCCGAACGCTCCGGATCTCTCACAGGACGAAGCCCGGCCGGCCCTCGTTCGTCACCACGGGCCGGCCCACGGCCGCCCACACCTGCATACCGCCGTCGACGTTCACCGCGTCCACGCCCTGCTGGACGAGGTACATCGCGACCTGCGTAGAACGCCCGCCGGAGCGGCAGATCACATGCACCCGCCCGTCCTGCGGTGCCGCCTCGGTGAACTCGCCGTACCGGGCCACGAACTCACTGATGGGGATGTGCAGCGCCCCGTCGGCATGGCCGGCCTGCCACTCGTCGTCCTCGCGGACGTCCAGCAGGAAGTCGCCGTCCTTGAGGTCCGTGACCTCGACCGTGGGCACACCAGCTCCGAAATGCATGCCCCCGACGCTACCCGACAAAGAAGCCGCCGAAAGAGCCGACCGGATCGCACCCGCGACCTGGCTGGGGCCTGTCGTTTGGATCAGGTCGCAGGGAATTGAGGGTGCCTTGTCAGCGTCGGTGAGCGGGGCGTGGTGCGTTCAGCTGCAAGGCGGATGAGGGCGTCGATGCGGAGCATCGGCAACCGACGACAACGCGGGTGGGGGTCCCTCCCGCTCGAGCGAAGCCGAGAGTGGGGGAGGGCGTGCCACGCCCCGCGTCTGCGGCGTGATCCAAACGACAGGCCCTAGGCCAGGAGCTCCGCCAGCTCCGCCTCGCGCGTCGCCACGTCGGCCAGGAGCTTCTCGGCGATCTCGTCCAGGAGACGGTCCGGGTCGTCCGGCGCCATCCGGAGCATCGAGCCGATCGCGCTCTCCTCCAGGTCCCGCGCGACCACGGCCAGCAGTTCCTTGCGCTGAGCGAGCCATTCGAGGCGGGCGTACAACTCGTCGGCGGGCGTGGGCCCCTGCTCGGGTGGCTTCGGCCCGGCGGCCCACTCCTCCGCCAGCTCCCGCAGCAGCGCCTCGTCCCCGATGGCGTAGGCGCCGTTGACCCGGGTGATGAACTCCTCACGGCGCGTCCGCTCGCTCTCGTCCTGCGCGAGATCCGGGTGCGCCTTGCGGGCCAGGTCGCGGTAGAGCTTGCGGGCCTCGTCGCTGGGGCGGACCCGCTGCGGAGGCCGCACCGGCTGGTCGGTGAGCATCGCCGAAGCCTCCGGGAACAGCCCCTGGCCGTCCATCCAACCGCCGAAGAGTTCCTCGACACCGGGCATCGGCATGACCCTGGCCCGCGCCTCTTCGGCCTTGCGCCGATCCTCGGGGTCTCCGGTACGGGAGGCCCGGGCCTCAGCGATCTGGGCGTCCAGCTCGTCGAGCCGGGTGTACATCGGACCGAGCTTCTGGTGGTGCAGCCGGGAGAAGTTCTCGACCTCGATCCGGAAGGTCTCGACCGCGATCTCGTACTCGATCAGCGCCTGCTCGGCGGCCCGCACAGCCCGCTCCAGCCGTTCCTCGGGCCGGGGCGCACCGCCTTCGGACGCCTGCCGGCCCTCGCCGGCGACACCATCTTGATCAGCTTCCGGGGTCGTCACCCGACCAGCCTAGGCCACGACCGGAGGACACCTCGGAACGCACCACACTCACCCGCCGTCACGCTCTCCTCAGCTCTCACACCCCCTCCTCCGCCGCGATCCGCCCGGACCGCACCGCCGCCACCAGATCCGCGTGGTCCGCCTCGGTGCGGTCGGCGTAGGAGACCGCGAACGCGGCGAACGCCTCGTCCAGTTCCTCGTTCTTGCCGCAGTAACCGGCGATCAGGCGGGGGTCGGCGCTGTGCGCGTGGGCGCGGGCAAGAAGCGCGCCGGTCATGCGGCCGTAGTCGTCGATCTGGTCGGCCGCCAGGGCCGCGGGATCCACACTGCCCTTGCGGTTACGGAACTGCCGTACCTGGAAGGGCCGGCCATCGACCGTCGTCCAGCCCAACAGGATGTCGCTGACGACCTGCATACGCTTCTGCCCGAGGACCACCCGGCGTCCCTCGTGGTCGACCGCGGGCACCTCGAAGCCCGCCGTCACCAGGTGCGGCACCAGCGCCGACGGACGGGCCTCCTTGACCTGGAGGACCAGCGGCTCCCCTCGGTGGTCCAGCAGCAGCACGACGTACGACCGGGTTCCGACGCTGCCCGTGCCGACGACGCGGAAGGCGACATCGTGCACCGCGTGCCGGGCCAGCAGCGGGAGGCGGTCCTCGGAGAGCGTGCTGACGTACTCCTCCAAGGAAGCGGTCACCGCCGCGGCTTCCTCGTCCGGCACGCGCCGCAGCACCGGCGGGGCGTCCACGAAACGGCGCCCGCCGTCCTCGGTCAGCTCAGTCGACTTCGCGGCGAAACGTCCGCTGGTGTTGGCCCGCGCCTTCTCGGACACCCGCTCCAGCGTGCCGAGCAGGTCGTGGGCGTCGGCGTGGGAGACGAGTGCCTCGTCCGCGATGGCGTTCCACGCGTCCAGGACCGGGAGCTTGGCGAGCAGCCGCATGGTGCGACGGTAGGAGCCCGCCGCCCCGTGCGCGGCCCGGCGGCAGGTGTCCTCGTCGGCGCCCGCCTCGCGGCCGGCCAGTACCAGCGAGGCGGCGAGCCGCTTGAGATCCCACTCCCAGGGTCCGTGGACCGTCTCGTCGAAGTCGTTCAGATCGATGACCAGGCCGCCGCGTGCGTCGCCGTACAGGCCGAAATTCGCCGCGTGGGCGTCGCCGCAGATCTGGGCTCGGATCCCGGTCATGGGGGTGCGCGCCAGATCATGGGCCATGAGGCCCGCCGCTCCCCGCAGGAAGGCGAAGGGCGTGGCCGCCATCCTGCCCACCCGTATCGGCGTGAGCTCGGGGATCCGACCGCGGCCGGACTCCTCGACCGCGCTCACCGCGTCGGGACGGGCGCCGTCCAGGTCGAGGGTCGCGTGCACAGCGCGCGGGACTCGGCGCCGCAGCGCCTTCCCCTCCTCCTTGGGTGTCCCCTCAGCGGGCCACCCCGCGAAGCCACGCACCCGAGGGAGCCGACGTGCCCGCCCCGCGTCCGCTTCCACCGGCACCATGCCCGCCGCCGTCTCCGCACCGACCTCGGTCATGCCGACCGCCTCCCCCGCACCGGAACCCGTACACACACTCGCACCCACGGCGCGGCCACGGCCGCAGCCGCAGCCGCACGAACATCAACTCGTGCCGACCGTACAGCCGGTGGCCGAAAACCGTCACACCCTGTGGACAACTCAGCCGATGTGGAGATGGCACCCGCGTCACTATGCCCGCGCTCACCCGCTCCCTCTGCTCCTCCTTCCCATCCAGGACTGACAACCCCGTCGGGTAAGCGCTCCTACCAGGACGGCGATGACGATCGCCCCCGAGTCGATGACGTGCGGAAGCCGGGGGAAGAAAGCGAAGAAGGCGAGTGTCACGACAAGCCCCCCGACGAACGCGGCGACCCCAACCGCCCGCTGTCGCGCCCCCCATCTCTGGTCTCGCCCCTGCTGTTGATCAATCATGAACGGCTCACCTCGTGATGTGATGGCACTGGCTCACTCGGCGCACCCCGTTGACGTGGAGATGCGCACACGCCTTTCCATAACGAGGCAACGTCTGGGGAGAGTTGTTCCGCATCGGATCGATCTTGCACTCGGGGTGAGTTCGTCCCCGGGAGGTCCTGTACGTCTTGTTGTTGGTGTTCGCGTAGGTGAAGTCGATCCGCCAGTTACAGAACCCGCTACCGAGCGCGGCGACGAAAGCGCAGTCCACACCGGCGTTCTGATAGGTGATCTTCTTCCCGCCCCCACGGACGATGTGCGTGAACACGCAACCGGTCGGGACCTTCATTGTCATGCCTCCGACGCTGTACTCGAAGGTTCGGACTGGAGTCGATCCCACGGCGCCGGCCTGCGCCACCGAGGAACTCGTCAGTACGAGCGCGCATGCAGCAGCAAGGGCCATGAACGGCCTGGATCGACAAAGCACAGCCATGCGTGATGCCCTTCCGGGGGAGAATCTCTTCACCCCAAGAGAACTGCGCCGACTCGATCATGTTTCTGTCCGATGGGACCATTCACCGACTTGAGTGATCAAGGGATAGTGCACTGACCAGCTGGTTCGACCACAGCCACAAGATCGGCACTATCACGGCGTACTGTGAGCGAGTTGCTCGCAACAAGGGCCCCGATGCGGTGAACGAGACATGACGACTCCGCTCACTGGCGGCAGTCAGGAGTCCGCTCCGATGCAGCGTTGGGAGAGCGAAGGGGCTCGGCCGCAAGCCGCTCTCGTCCGGGGCATGCTCAGGTTCACGGTGGCACCCCTAGGTGATGGCCCTGTCGTCCGGGGCGTGCTTCCCGTCCCGACCGAACGAGGCGTGGGGAGAGTGGCCGTCTGGAACGGCTACGACATCGGGACCTCGGTGGCCTACGACCTGCCTCTGGTGGACCACCATGGCGACCACATCGCCGCCTCCGCGCTGGCAGCGGCTCTGCGGCAGGGCGTACGGCAGACGGCCGACGATCCACGGACCGCAGCGGGCCACGACCGTGACGGGCACGGCATCCCCGTCGTGGCTGCGGAGAAGTGTTCGGCCTGGCCCACTGGTAGCGCTTGGGCACGTCCTGCCCGGGCTCACAGGAGGACCGTGCGGACTGGCGCTCCGAAGCCGCCTGTACGAACGCCTAGAAGACGCCGGCACCCGCCCCATCCGCAGCATCGCCACCCGACCACCTGTTGCTGGCCTTCCAGCTCGCCCCCGCCAACCGCAAGCGGCCTGGGCCGACTCGATCGCCCTGCACGGCAACCGGCCCCACCGCCGGCCCACCCGCCGCCGCAAGACCAAGCCACTGGCCACCTGAACCCCCCAGGGGGCCACCTCACCCAGCCCTGAGACCTTCCTCACACGCCACCAGTCGCCGGCGGCAAGACAACCAGCCCGCAGGAGAGCAACCGAAGATCCGCACCTGAAAGAAAACGGACCGCCGACGACCTCAAGCCGTCGGCGGTCCACGTGTTTTCCGCCACAAACCAGAAGGGCGGCATCGTGATCACGATGCCGCCCGTTCCGTCGGTGCAACTAGAGCACTCTGTCGGTGCTCCGATGTGCGCGAGGGGGGAGTTGAACCCCCACGCCCTTGCGGGCACTGGAACCTGAATCCAGCGCGTCTGCCTATTCCGCCACCCGCGCATTGGGTGTGTCTTCGGGCTGTTCCCCCTAGGGGCTGGCGCCTTCCGACACGCAGAACATTAGCACGGTGGACGGGGTGGATTCACATCGCTTCCGGCCGGGCAGCCGCCCACCAGCACGGTCGCGCGAACCCACCGAACCGGACGGGCCTCCGACTACGTATCAACAGTGTCGCTTCACGTATCAACCTCGTACCGGTCCCGCCCGTCTCCCCAGGAGCCGGTCCGGGTCCACAGCCCGGTGCGGGACACTGGTCTGCGGCCGCCTCTACGATCCCTTCGCAGGACTACGTCCGAGAAGAGTTCGAAGAGGAGCTCCACAGGGAACCTCGACAGGCGTCGACACCCGTTCGACACCCGTCGACCGGTCCGACAGGGGGAACCAGCCGATTCACCGGCGCGTGGATACGATCAGTAAGCAGTACGAGCAGTACGAGCAGTACGAGCAGTACGAGCAGCAGCCCGAGCGGTACCAGCGGTACCGATCGCGGTATCAGCGGTACCAAGCAGGGAAGTACCCGCTCAGCGGGATGTACAACGGCAGCAGCCACGGAGGAGGTGCCCCATGGGAGTCCTGAAGAAGTTCGAGCAGCGTCTCGAAGGTCTGGTCAACGGCACCTTCGCCAAGGTGTTCAAGTCCGAGGTCCAGCCCGTGGAGATCGCCGGCGCGCTCCAGCGCGAGTGCGACAACAACGCGACCATCTGGAACCGCGACCGGACCGTCGTCCCCAACGACTTCATCGTGGAGCTGAGCACGCCGGACTTCGAGCGGCTCAGCCCCTACTCCGGACAGCTCGGCGACGAGCTGGCCGGCATGGTGCGCGACTACGCCAAACAGCAGCGCTACACCTTCATGGGCCCCATCAAGGTCCACCTCGAGAAGGCGGACGACCTCGACACCGGCCTGTACCGGGTACGCAGCCGTACGCTCGCCTCCTCCACCGACCAGCAGGCTCCCGGCAGCGCCCCGAGCCGCCCGAGCTCCGGCGCACCCGGCGGCTACGGCTACCCGCCGGCCGCGTCACCCGCGGGCGCCCCGCCCATGCCGGCCTCGCCGCCTCCCGGCGGCCGCCCCGGCGGCTACGGCTACCCGCAGCCCGCAGGCGGACAGCGGCCCGCGGCCGCGGCCGCCCCCGCGGCCGGTGGCCGCATGCGCTACTGGATCGAGATCAACGGCACCCGCCATCAGATCTCCCGCGCGACGCTGGTGCTGGGCCGCAGCACCGAGGCCGACGTGCGGATCGACGATCCCGGCGTCTCCCGCCGGCACTGCGAGATCCGGACCGGAACGCCCTCGACGATCCAGGATCTCGGCTCCACCAACGGCATCGTGGTGGACGGGCAGCACACCACCCGCGCTACGCTCCGCGACGGCTCGCGGATCGTCGTGGGCAGCAGCACCATCATTTACCGGCAAGCCGAAGGGTGAAGCGGGGGCAATGTCAGAGCTGACCCTCACGGTCATGCGGCTGGGTTTCCTAGCCGTACTGTGGCTGTTCGTGATCGTGGCCGTGCAGGTCATCCGCAGCGACCTGTTCGGTACGCGTGTCACCCAGCGCGGTTCGCGCCGGGAGAGCGGACGGCCCCAGCAGGCCGCCCGACAGGCCGCGCCCCCGCAGCAGCGCCAGCAGGCCGCCGGGGGCCGGCAGCGTCGTAACGCCCCCACCAAGCTGGTGGTGACCGAAGGCACACTCACCGGCACCACCGTCGCACTCCAGGGCCAGACCATCACCCTGGGCCGGGCCCACGACAGCACCATCGTGCTGGACGACGACTACGCCTCCAGCCGTCATGCCAGGATCTACCCGGACCGCGACGGACAGTGGATCGTCGAGGACCTGGGCTCCACCAACGGCACATACCTCGACCGAACGCGGCTGACGACCCCCACACCGATCGGACCGGGCGCGCCGATCCGCATCGGCAAGACCGTCATCGAGCTGCGGAAGTAGTGCTACATCATGAATAGGCGCGAGCGGAGCGAGCACGCAGCGGCGGCCCCCACCCCGGGCCCCGGCGCGCTCCCGACCGGAGGGTGGGCACCGTGCGGATGTACCCGGAGCCGACGGGCGAGGTGCGCATGAGTCTGTCACTGCGCTTCGCCGCCGGATCGCACAAAGGCATGATCCGGGAGGGCAACGAGGACTCCGGATACGCCGGTCCGCGCCTGCTCGCCATCGCCGACGGCATGGGCGGCGCGGCGGCCGGCGAGGTCGCCTCCTCCGAGGCCATCTCCACCATCGTCGCGCTCGACGACGACGTACCCGGCTCCGACGTCCTCACCTCGCTCGGCACCGCCGTCCAGCGCGCCAACGACCAACTGCGCGCGATGGTCGAGGAGGACCCGCAACTGGAGGGCATGGGCACCACGCTCACCGCGCTCCTGTGGACCGGCCAGCGGCTCGGCCTGGTGCACGTCGGCGACTCGCGCGCCTACCTGCTCCGCGACGGTGTCCTCACCCAGATCACACAGGACCACACCTGGGTGCAGCGCCTCGTGGACGAGGGCCGGATCACCGAGGAAGAGGCCACCACCCACCCGCAGCGCTCCCTGCTGATGCGCGCGCTGGGCAGCGGCGACCACGTCGAACCCGACCTCTCCATCCGCGAGGTCCGCGCCGGCGACCGCTACCTGATCTGCTCCGACGGCCTGTCCGGGGTGGTGTCCCACCAGACCCTCGAGGACACCCTCGCCAGCTACCAGGGCCCCCAGGAAACCGTCCAGAACCTGATCGAGCTCGCACTGCGCGGCGGCGGCCCCGACAACATCACGGTCATCATCGCCGACGTCCTCGACCTCGACACCGGGGACACCCTCGCCGGGCACCTGTCCGACACCCCGGTCGTCGTCGGCGCGGTCGCCGAGAACCAGAACCACCTGAGCGACAACGGCATCATGCAGACCCCGGCGGGCCGCGCCTCCGGGCTCGGCCGCCAGGTGCCCGGGCAGGGCGGTTCAGGCGGCGAGTTCGGCCCGCCCGGCTCCGCCGACACCACCGGCTACGTTCCCGACGGCAGCTTCGGCGACTACGGCGACGACGACTTCGTCAAGCACCGCAAGAGCCGCAGGTGGCTGAAGAGATCCGTCTACCTCGTGCTCGCGCTCGGCGTCATCGGCGGCGGCCTCTACGGCGGCTGGCGCTGGACCCAGACCCAGTACTACGTCGGCACCAACGGCGAGCACGTCGCGCTGTACCAGGGCATCAGCCAGGACCTGGCCTGGATGTCCCTCTCGAAGGTGTCCAAGGACCACCCCGAGATCGAACTCAAGTACCTGCCGCCGTACCAGCAGAAGCTGGTGGAGAGCACGATCGCCGAGGGCGACCTGAAGAGCGCCCAGAAGAAGATCACCGAGCTCTCCGTTCAGGCCTCCGCGTGCCAGAAGCAGTCCCAGCAGCAGTCGGCCGAGAGCCAGCAGAACTCCAAGACCGGCGCGGGCGAGGCCGGGGGCACCACGGGAACCACCCGCACCTCCCTCACGTCCAAGGCGACACCGACACCCAACCCGTCGGGTTCGCAGCCGTCCTCCCCGTCCCCGTCCACGACCGCACCCGCTGCTCCCAGCCCCGGCCCCACTCTCTCGGAGGAAGAGCAGAAGGTCGTCTCGCAGTGCGGTACGCAGTAGGCAAGCCGTGAGAGGCCCCGACACACGATGAGCAGTACAACCAACCCGTCGACGCACCACACGTCCACGATCGGCTCGATCGGAACGCCGAGCCGGCGCAACACCGAGCTCGCCCTCCTGGTGTTCGCCGTCCTCATCCCGGTCTTCGCGTACGCCAACGTGGGACTGGCGATCAACGACGAGGTGCCGCCCGGACTGCTGAGCTACGGCCTCGGTCTCGGCCTGCTCGCAGGCGTCGGTCACCTCGTCGTCCGGAAGTTCGCGCCGTACGCCGATCCGCTGATGCTGCCTCTGGCGACCCTGTTGAACGGGCTCGGTCTGGTCATCATCTGGAGACTGGACCAGTCGAAACGGCTGCAGGCGAGCGACGACTTCGTCGCGGCCGCACCCCGCCAGCTCCTGTACTCCGCGATGGGCGTCACCCTGCTGGTCGTCGTCCTGATCTTCCTCAAGGACCACCGCGTCCTGCAGCGCTACACCTACATCTCCATGGCCGGCGCGCTGTTCCTGCTGGTTCTGCCGCTGGTCCCCGGGCTCGGCGCGAACATCTACGGCGCCAAGATCTGGATCAGGATCCCCGGCCTCGGCACGCTCCAGCCCGGCGAGTTCGCGAAGATCGCCCTGGCGGTGTTCTTCGCCGGCTACCTCATGGTCAAGAGAGACGCCCTGGCCCTGGCCAGCCGCCGCTTCATGGGCCTGTACCTGCCCCGCGGCCGCGACCTCGGTCCGATTCTCGTCGTCTGGGTCATCTCGATCCTCGTCCTGGTCTTCGAGACCGACCTCGGAACATCCCTGCTGTTCTTCGGGATGTTCATCATCATGCTGTACGTCGCCACCGAGCGGACCAGCTGGATCGTCTTCGGTCTGCTGATGTCGGCCGCCGGCGCCGTCGGCGTCGCCTCCTTCGAATCGCACGTCCAGCAGCGCGTCCAGGCCTGGCTCGACCCGATGCACGAGTACACGCTCAGTCGACAGGGCGTCTTGGGCCACACCGAGCAGTCCATGCAAGCCCTCTGGGCCTTCGGCTCCGGCGGCACCCTTGGCACCGGCCTCGGTCAGGGCAACTCCGACCTCATCGGCTTCGCCGCCAACTCCGACTTCATCCTCGCCACCTTCGGCGAGGAACTGGGCCTGGCCGGCGTCATGGCGATCATGCTGCTCTACGGCCTGATCGTGGAACGCGGCGTGCGCACCGCGCTCGCGGCCCGCGACCCGTTCGGCAAGCTGCTGGCCGTCGGTCTGTCCGGCGCCTTCGCCCTCCAGGTCTTCGTGGTGGCCGGCGGTGTCATGGGCCTCATCCCGCTGACCGGCATGACCCTGCCGTTCGTCGCATACGGCGGCTCCTCCGTCATCGCCAACTGGGCCTTGATCGGCATCCTGCTGCGCATCAGCGACACCGCACGCCGCCCGGCGCCGGCCCCCGCCCCCAGCCCCGACGCCGAGATGACCCAGGTGGTCCGCCCGTCATGAACAAGCCCCTGCGCCGGATCGCGATCTTCTGCGGACTCCTCGTCCTGGCACTGCTCGCCCGCGACAACTGGATCCAGTACGTCCAGGCCGACACCCTGCGTGAGGACCCCGACAACCGCCGCGTCGCCATCGCGCGCTACGCCTCACCCCGCGGCAACATCATCGTCGGCGGCAGCCCCATCACCGGGTACACGACGACGTCGAAGGGCGACTTCAAGTACAAGCGCACGTACAAGAACGGCGCGATGTGGGCGCCGGTCACCGGCTTCGTCTCCCAGGCCTACGGCGCCAACCAGCTCGAGAACATCGAGGACGGCATCCTCACCGGCAACGACGACCGGCTGTTCTTCCGCAACACCCTCGACATGATCACCGGCAAGGAGAGGGAGGGCGGCAACGTCGTCACCACCCTCAACGCCGCCGCGCAGAAGGCCGCGTACAACGGGCTCAAGGGGCGCGGGAAGGGCGCCGTCGCCGCGATCGAACCGTCCACGGGCAAGATCCTGGCGCTGGCCTCGTACCCGTCGTACGACCCCTCCACGATCGCCGGCGGCGGCGAGTCGGACGCCGAGGCCTGGAAGAAGCTGGACAAGAAGAACAACCCCAACGACCCGATGCTGAACCGGGCGCTGCGCGAGGTCTACCCGCCCGGCTCCACCTTCAAGGTCGTCACCGCGGCCGCCGCCCTGGAGAACGGCCTCTACGACAACGCGGACGTCAAGACGAACTCGCCGCTGCCGTGGATCATGCCGGGCACCACGACCCCGCTGAAGAACGAGGGGAACATCCCCTGCAAGAACGCCACCCTGCGGGAGGCGCTGCGGGTGTCCTGCAACAGCGTCTTCGGCAAGGTCGGAGCCGACCTCGGCAACGACAAGATGCTGGCGGAGGCCAAGAAGTTCGGCTTCGACGCCGAACAGTTCACACCGGTCCGCTCCAGCGCCTCGGTCTTCTCCGACGACATGAACGAGTCGCAGACCGCGCTGTCCTCCATCGGCCAGTACAACACCGCCGCGACCCCGCTGCAGATGGCCATGGTCGCCTCGGCCGTCGCGAACGACGGCACCCTGATGAAGCCGTACATGGTGGACAAGCTCCAGGCCCCCAGCCTCGACCCCGTCGAGTCGACCGAGCCGGAGAAGCTGAGCCAGCCCCTGTCGCCGAAGAACGCCCAGATCCTCCAGTCGATGATGGAGACCGTCGTCAAGGACGGCACCGGCACGAAAGCGCAGATCGGCGGCGGTGTCACCGTGGGCGGCAAGACCGGCACCGCCCAGCACGGCGAGAACAACAGCAAGAACCCCTACGCCTGGTTCCTCTCGTACGCCAAGCTCGCCGACGGCAGCTCACCGGTCGCCGTGGCCGTGGTGGTCGAGGACGACGCCGCCGTCCGTGACGACATCTCCGGCGGTGGCCTCGCGGCGCCCATCGCGAAGAGCGTGATGGAGGCGGTCATCAACAGCAAGAAGTGACCCCGCTCACGTCCCCTTCACATCGGTGCACGTTGCGATACCGGTCCTGTATCGGGTGACGGGCTTGGCCAGGTCACACAGAGCCAGACGGGTACGGTAGGCCCGGACGGCAGCCTCCGGCCCGCACGAGCCGTGCGAGCCGGGACCGACGGAGAGGGCTGGTAGCAAGCTATGGAAGAGCCGCGTCGCCTCGGCGGCCGGTACGAGCTGGGCCAGGTGCTCGGCCGTGGTGGCATGGCGGAGGTATACCTCGCCATGGACACGCGCCTCGGTCGCACCGTGGCGGTGAAGACGCTGCGAGCGGACCTCGCACGCGACCCGTCCTTCCAGGCCCGGTTCCGCCGGGAGGCCCAGTCGGCCGCCTCGCTCAACCATCCCGCGATCGTCGCGGTCTACGACACGGGCGAGGACTACATCGACGGGGTCTCGATCCCGTACATCGTCATGGAGTACGTCGACGGCTCCACCCTGCGTGAGCTACTCCACAGCGGCCGCAAGCTGCTGCCGGAGCGCACGCTGGAGATGACCATCGGCATCCTCCAGGCCCTGGAGTACTCCCACCGCGCCGGCATCGTCCACCGCGACATCAAGCCCGCCAACGTCATGCTGACGCGCAACGGCCAGGTCAAGGTGATGGACTTCGGCATCGCCCGCGCCATGGGCGACTCCGGCATGACGATGACCCAGACATCCGCGGTCATCGGCACCGCCCAGTACCTCTCCCCGGAGCAGGCCAAGGGCGAGCAGGTCGACGCGCGGTCCGACCTCTACTCCACGGGCTGTCTGCTCTACGAGCTCCTCACGGTCCGCCCGCCGTTCGTCGGCGACTCCCCGGTGGCGGTCGCGTACCAGCACGTCCGGGAAGAGCCCCAGGCCCCGTCCGTGTTCGATCCCGAGCTCACGCCCGAGATGGACGCCATCGTCCTGAAGGCGCTGGTCAAGGACCCGAACTATCGCTACCAGTCGGCCGACGAGATGCGCCTCGACATCGAGGCCTGCCTCGACGGCCAGCCGGTCGCGGCCACCGCCGCGATGGGCTCCGTGGGCTACGGCGGCTACCCCGACGACCAGCCGACGACCGCCCTGCGCTCCGACGCGGGCGCCGGGGCGACGACCATGCTCCCCCCGATGAACCCGGACGACGGCGGCTACGGCTACGACGACCGCCCCGACCGACGCCGCCAGAAGAAGTCGAACACGTCGACGATTCTGCTGGTGGTGGCGGGGGTTCTGGTACTCGTCGGCGCGATTCTGATCGGGAAGTGGATCTTCGCGGGCGAAGGGGTGGCCAACGACACCACCACCGTCCCTGACTTCGTGAGCCACAACAGAACCGAGGCCGACGGGCTGGCGAAGAACGCAGAACTCAAGGTCGTGTACACGGAGAAGCCCTGCGAGAACCAGAGCAAGGGCAAGGTCTGCACACAGGACCCGGACTCCGGCAAGACGGTCAAGAAGGAGTCCACCGTCAACCTGGTGGTCTCCACCGGGGCGCCGAAGGTCGCGGTGCCGAATGTCATCGACAAGGACGTCGATACCGCGACGCAGCTACTCGAAGACAAGGGCTTCAAGGTCGAGACAAAACAGACGGAGTCCTCCCAGGAACCGAACACCGTCCTCAGCCAGGACCCTGACCCCGCCACAGAGCTGGAGAAGGGCTCGACCATCACCCTGGAGATCGCCAAGGCCGAGGAGAAGGCCACCGTCCCGGACGTCCTGGGCCAGTCCTGTGACGCCGCCAAGGCACAGATGACGGCGAACAACCTCCAGGGCAACTGCACCGACGTGGAGACCCAGGACCAGAACCAGGTCGGCAAGGTCATCGAGACCACGCCGTCGGCGGGCTCGCAGGCCGACAAGAACTCCACGGTGGAGATGAAGGTCGGCAAGGCAGCCCCGAAGAAGACACAGGTTCCCAGCGTCGTCGGCCAGACGGTCGGACAGGCCAAGCAGACCCTGCAAGCGGCCGGCTTCACCAACATCCAGTTCGCCAACGGAAGCAACCAGAGCGACACCGCCTTCGTGACCCAGCAGGACCCACAGGGCAACACCGAGATCGACGACGACCCGGCAAGCACCGCGGTCACGCTGACGACCATCGGCGGCGACGGCGGCAATGGCGGCAACGGTGGCAACGGCGGCGGAGGATTCTTCGGCGGCGGCACCGGATAGCGGCCCACACGGAGGACGGACACCACGTCCCCCTGGCACGAGCGAAGCCCCAGCACCTGTTCGCAGAGTGCTGGGGCTTTCTCGTGGTCGCACCTCAACGGACAGGTGTACCCGCATCGATCGTGTCTTCCTATCCGACGACTCGTTGATCGGTTGGGGTGGGGTGTCGGAGCTCTGCCCTGGCCGCACGGCCACGCCACGAACGGACGGGCAGAACGTGATCAACGAATCGGCGCTGCTGGAATCCAAGAGCCTGCGCGGCAGCGTGCTGGAGCGCACGGACGTACTCGACAAGGTCAAATCGCTGTCACTGCTGCCGGACGGGATGCATGTGACTACGGCGATGGTGGCGACGTACTTCGACGTCACCATCGAAGTCATCCGGCAGCTCACCAAGCGCCACCGCGAAGAGCTGGACGTCAACGGCATGACGGTTCTACGAGGCTCTGACCTGCAGAAATTCGAGAGTGACAACGTGTCACTCTCACTGGGTAGTTATCCACAAGCTCGCCGGAGCCTCACCATCTACTCCCGGCGCGCGGTACTCAACATCGCCATGCTCCTCCGCGACAGCGAAGTCGCCCGTCAGGTACGCCGGTACCTCCTCGACATGGAATACCTGGCGCGCGCACAGCCTGTGGAAAACCCCGTCGCCACAGACACCAGCTCCCTCCACGAACACATCGACCAGCGCCTCACCCACATCCTCGGCAAGACCGTCGTCCCGATGTTCAACGCCCTGATCGAAACGTCAGGTGAACACCGCCGCGAACTCATCGAGCTCCGCCAGGACATCGAGGACGTCGAACGCAAGCTGTGCTGGCACCACAGCCGCCTCCGGACCCTGGAAGGAGAAGCCCCCACAGACGCCGTGAGGGCCCAGCTCAAGGCCATGACGTGGAAGGCGTTCGAGCGCCATGTGGCCGACCTGCTGCAGCGTGACGGCTGTACGGACGTCGTCGTTCGACAGGCCCGCACCGACAGGGGCATCGACATCACGGGACACACCGCCGATGGCCGGACCCTCGCCGTGCAGTGCAAGAACCGCGCCGGTCGCTCGTCCGTCCCCAGTGCCGACATGCAGAAGTTCGCCGGCGCGGCACGTGCCGTGGGCCGTGCGGACGTCGCCCTGTTCGTCGCCACCTGCAACTTCAGCAGCGAAGCCCAGGCGATCGCCGACCTGAGCGGAGTCATCACGGTGAACCGCGACGAGGTGGAGGCCTGGAGCGCCGGTGTGCGGCTCAAGGCACTGCGCTGAGTATCAGCCCAGTTCCTTCGGCAGCGTCCGCTCGCTGTCCACCTTCTGCACCCGCTCCAACTCCCCCCACACCACGTACCGGTACCGGGACGTGAACACCGGCGTGCACGTCGTCAGGGTGATGTAGTGGCCCGGCTTTTTCTTCCCGGACTCCTTGGGGACCTTCGACAGGACCTTGACGTTGTACTTCGAGGTCTCGGGGAGGATCGCGAAGACCTTGTAGACGTACCACTCGGTCTTCGTCTCGAAGACGATCGGGTCGCCCTTCTTCACCTTGTCGATGTTGTGGAACTTCGCGCCGTGGCCGTCCCGGTGCGCGGCGAGCGAGAAGTTGCCGTCCTTGCCGGTGGTCGGCAGCGCGGACTTGACCGGGTCGGTGTAGTAACCGGCCACACCGTCGTTCAGGATCTTCGACGAGGTGCCCTTCTCGACCAGGACCTCACCGTTCTTCATGGCCGGCACGTGCAGGAAGCCGATGCCGTCCTTGGTGTCCAGCGCACCGGGCCCGGTGTCCTTGTGGGCCGCCCAGTTGTCCCGGACCCTGTCGCCCTGCCGGTCCGCCTTGCGGTCGGCGACGACGTTGGTCCACCACAGGGAGTAGACGACGAACAGGCCGAGCACCAGGCCGGCCGTGATGAGGAGCTCGCCGAAGACACTGACCGCCGTCGCTATACGGCCGGGGCGGCGACGTGCCTCGGGAGGCGCGGACGCGGGCGCGCCGGTGTGCTCTTCGTGCTCGGTGTCGTCGGTGGTCGCTGCCACGTTCATCTGCCCTTACTGGACGAGCGCATCCGGCTTGCCCTTGCTGCGCGGCCGTTCCTCGACCATCTTGCCCCAGACGATCATCCGGTACTTGCTGGTGAACTCCGGCGTGCACGTGGTGAGCGTGATGTACCGGCCGGGCCCGGTGAAGCCGGAACCCTTGGGGACGGGGTCGATGACGCTGGTGTTGCTCGGAGGCGTCACCGGCAGGATCGACGCCATCTTGTAGACGTAGTACTTGTCCTGCGTCTCCACGACGATCGGATCACCCGCCGTGAGCCGGTTGATGTACCGGAACGGCTCGCCGTGCGTGTTGCGGTGACCCGCGAGCGCGAAGTTGCCGGTCTTCGCGTCGGGCATCGCCGTCTTCAGCGCGCCCTCGCCGTAGTGACCGACCATGCCCCGGTCGAGCACCTTCTTGTTGCTGACGCCCTCCGCGATCGGCACGACCACGTCGAGCTTGGGGATGTGCAGGATGGCGAAGCCCTGCCCGGGTGCGAAGGCGCCCGGGTTGCGCTTGCCGCTCGCCCAGTCGTCCTGGAGGCTGCTCGTCTCCTTGTCCGCCTGCGCGTGCGCCCGGACGTTCGTCCACCACAACTGGTAGCTGACGAACAGCAGCATCAGCACACCGGTGGTGATGAACACCTCGCCGATCGCCCGGCTGGCGACGACGCCGGGACTCGCCTTGCGCGCCCGCGCCTGCCTGCGCGCCTCCACCCGGGAGAGCGGTTGGCCCCCCTCCGCCGTCGGCGCCGATTCGGACTCCGACTCCGGATCCTGCTCAGGCGACGAGCCGCCGTGACGCCCGTGGCGGCGCTTGGCGGCCTTTCTGCGGGCCGCACGGCCACCCGGGGTGGATCCAGTGGCGGGTGATGCGGATGAGGCGCCAGACGCGGATATGGACTCGCCGCCGACCGCGCTCGTCGGCGGCTCAGGTATCCGCAGAGCCACCGTCTCGTCATCGAGCGGCGGCACATACGGAGCGGGATCCGCGACGGGCTCGTAAGACAGCGGGTCGACTGCGGGCTCGAAAGACACCGGATCGTAAGGCGGCTGGTCGGCCGCGGGCTCGAAAGACAGCGGATCGAGTGGCGGATCGTACGCCGCCGCCTCGACCGGGGTCTCGTACGGCACCGAGCCGTAGGACTCGTACGGCGCGCCACCGTACGAGTCCTCACGCTCGGGGCGCAGCGCAGTCACGCCGTGGCCCTGCCCACCACCGGGGCGAGCCCCACCGACCTCGCCACCGCGCCGTGGTCGCCGCACTCCACCAGCCAGTTGGCCAGCATCTGGTGTCCGTGCTCCGTCAACACCGACTCGGGATGGAACTGCACGCCCTCGACAGGAAGTTCCCGGTGGCGCAGGCCCATGACGATGCCGTCGTGCGTGCGGGCGGTGATCTCAAGCTCCGCCGGGACAGTCGCGGGCTCGGCGGCGAGGGAGTGGTAGCGGGTTGCCGTGAAGGGCGTGGGCAGGCCGGCGAAGACACCTCGCCCCTCGTGCTCGACCAGCGAGGTCTTGCCGTGCAGCAGCTCGGGCGCGCGGTCCACCACGCCGCCGTACGCCACCTGCATCGACTGCATGCCGAGGCAGACGCCGAAGACGGGCACGCCGGTGGAGGCGCAGTGCCGCACCATCTCGACGCAGACACCGGCCTCCTCGGGAGTACCGGGGCCCGGCGACAGCAGGACACCGTCGAAGCCGTCCTGGGCGTGCGCCGTCGACACCTCGTCATTACGCAGCACCTCGCACTCGGCGCCGAGCTGGTACAGGTACTGGACCAGGTTGAAGACGAAGCTGTCGTAGTTGTCGACGACGAGAATCCGCGCAGTCACTGGTTGTCCACCGTCACATCGTTGAAGGGAAGCAGCGGTTCCGCCCACGGAAAGACATACTGGAACAGGACGTAGACCACGGCCACGACCAGCACGAGTGAGATCAACGCCCTCACCCACGCGTTCCCCGGCAGATGCCGCCAGATCCAGCCGTACATGCCGTCCCTTCCGTCGCACCACGGCACCAGACTCACGCCGTACCGCACCAGACTAACGGCGTAGAGCCCGAGGTTTCCCTGCCTCCACAGGCTGTGTGGAGTCCAGATGCGCCCAGACGATCAGCCGGTGGCTGTGCCCCCACTCCGGATCGCAGGTGGTCAGCGTGAGGTAACGACCTGGACGCGCATACCCCGACTTACGTGGCACAGGGTCGATCACCTCGACGTCCGAGGGAACGGTTTTGTAAGGACCTTTGTCGATCCGATACGTGAACCAGGTCACCCCGTCCGTCAGCACCACCGCGTCACCGCGACGCAGCTCGGGAAAGTCCTTGAAAGGATCGCCGTACGTGCGTCGATGGCCGGCGACCGCGAAGTTGCCCTTCTGCCCCAGCCGCGCGGTGTTCGCGTAGTGACCGAGCCCCTTCTTCAGGGTGCTGGTGGCCGTGTTCTCCAGGACCGGCTTGTTCCACGTGAAACCAAGCCGCGGGATGTACATGATCGCGAAGGGCTTCCCGCCCTTGTACGCCGTCGGCGGCGCAGGGGGCTCCAAGGCGCCGGATCCCTCAGATGTACCGGGGGTGGCCGCCCTATCGGTCGGAGTGGTCGTGTGGGGCGACGTCGTCACCGGCGGACGCACGCTGCCCCGCGACCACTGCTCCTGCAGCTGGTCGATCTGGTCATCCATGACGTGGTCGGCCTTCACGCCGGTCCAGAACAGCACATAGGCGACGAACAGCACGATCAGTGCGCCAAGGGTGATGCAGAGCTCGCTGAAAGTTCTGACGATCACCCGCACCGACACAGAGCCCCCCGGCGGCTACTCCACAGGCTTCGC
This sequence comes from Streptomyces sp. NPDC006332, assembly GCF_040612855.1. Lineage (NCBI taxonomy): Bacteria > Bacillati > Actinomycetota > Actinomycetes > Kitasatosporales > Streptomycetaceae > Streptomyces > Streptomyces sp. NPDC006332. Next base: position 238,186 of record NZ_JBEXRA010000004.1, on the reverse strand, counting down.
GTACTGCAGATCCACTGTGCCCGAGTAGCCGGGCAGAGTCACCCGTCCGTCCTCTTCGACTTTCCATCCGAGCCCGTAGACGTTGACGTACACCATGTAGTTCTGGATCGCCGCGGACGCGGTCAGCGCCTTCTGCAGCTTCTCCGGGTCACCGACCGCCGTGATCTTGTACGGCGGCGAGTAGACGCGGCCCTGGAGGATCAGGGTGTTCCCCACGCAGCGCACGGCGCTGGTGGAGATCAGCCGTTGGTCCATGACCTTGATGCCCCGGGCGCCGCCCTGCCACAGGGCGTTCACCACCGCCTGAAGGTCCTGCTGGTGGATGACCAGGTAGTCGGGCTGCGGCTCGGGATAGCCCGGGAGCTTGGCGGTGGCGTCCGGCGGGGCGTCATTGAGGGTGACCGAGAGCCCCTTGCCCGTCAGTTTCTCGGTGCCCGCGCTCTTCTCCAGGGCGGACAGCTTGTCGTCCTGGGCCTTGGTGCTGCCGTCATCCCGCTCGGCGAGCGACTCGATGTCGTTACGCAGGGCCGCGTTGGACTCGTCGAGCTCGCCGTTCTTGCCGCTGCGCTCATGGATGAGGTCCGACAGCTTCAGCAAGGACGTGTCCGTCCGGATATTGGTGCCCTTGGCCGTGTTGAAACTGGTGAAGAAAATGAGCCCCGCGAGAGCGAAGACGCCCGCCGTGAGCACCCGCACCCCCCGGAAACCTCGTCGTCGGGCAGGACTGGGTCCCGTCCCGGGGAAGTCGGCAGAATTGCTCAACGTACCCTTATCTCCTTCGGCACCGCGGAAGCACTACGCTAACGGACGCCCGGGGGAGCACTCAGTGTCCCCTTGTACGCTGCCTCGGAGCCAGCCCCGTACCCTGCGCGGCCACGCAGCGCATCGACAGGAGAGACCCTCGTGCCGAAGTCACGTATCCGCAAGAAGGCCGACTACACGCCGCCGCCGGCGAAGCAGGCGACCGCCATCAAGCTGACCAACCGGGCCTGGGTGGCGCCGGTGATGCTGGCCATGTTCCTCATCGGCCTGGCCTGGATCGTCGTCTTCTACGTGACCGACGGTTCGCTGCCCATCGACCAGCTCGGCAACTGGAACATCGTGGTGGGCTTCGGGTTCATCGCCGCCGGATTCGGCGTCTCGACCCAGTGGAAGTAACGGCCACAGGCAGGTGAACGCACCTCTGCCCAGGGCTATCCACTGAGTTATCCACAGCCACTGTCCACACGGTGGGGAAAAGAAACGACGATCTGTGGATAACTCATCGGGTGTTGACGCCGGTGTGACTGACTGACCGGTATTCGAAAACGTGTTCACACCTCTCTGACCTGCAGAAACACCGGTCAACCGCAGAGGATGCGCGCGTTCCTGCACGGTATGCACAAGATCCGACACTCACTGTGGACAACCGGCCGCTCAGCTGCCTGGAGAGTCGGCTCAGGTGAGCTGGGCCGACCTCAGCACGGTCATGATGACGATCACGACCAGGACCAGCGCGCAGGTGCCGTACTGGACCAGGGCGCGGCGCTCGCGTGGGGTGTTGATCATGGCGTAGCCCGTGATGACACCGGCGACGAGGCCACCGATGTGGGCCTGCCAGGAGATGTTGAAGCCAGGGTTGAAGGTGAAGATCAGGTTGATCACCAGCAGGGCGATGATCGGCCGCATGTCGTAGTTGCGCCGCCGTACGAGAACGGCGGTGGCGCCGAAGAGGCCGAAGATGGCGCCGGAGGCGCCGAGTGTGGCTGTGCTGGGGGATGCGAGCAGATAGGCGAGGGCGCTGCCCGCGAGGCCGGAGATGAAGTAGACCGCGAGATAGCGGGCCCGGCCGAGGGCTGCTTCCAGCGGGCCGCCGAGCCACCACAGGCTGAGCATGTTGAACCCGATGTGCCAGTACTCCTGGTGCGTGAACATCGAGGTCACCAGTCGGTACCACTCGCCGTCGGCGACGCCCATGGTCGGCGTGTACGGTGCCGGAGGCCAGGCGCCGACGAGCACCAGGTCGTTCAGCAGCGACGGGGAGACCTTGACGGCGATGAACACCGCGAGGTTGATGCCGATCAGGATCTTGGTGAACAGGCGGGGGTCGGCCGCGATGGTGCCACCGGCGAGGGTGCGGGGCTGGGAGGCCGTGGGGGCGTGTCCTGTGCCGGAGCCGTTGCGGACGCAGTCGGGGCACTGGAAGCCGACGGAGGCGCTGACCATGCACTCCGGGCAGATCGGGCGCTCGCAGCGAGTGCAGCGGATGCCGGTCTCACGGTTCGGATGCCGGTAGCAGCCGGGCACGCTCTGCGCGCCTTGTGAACTGCTTGCCGCCTGGTCCATGACATCCCCTAAGTCGTCGTCCGCACATGCACCACCCCGCCCATCCTTACGGATGAGCGGGGCGATTGGTTCCCTTCGCGCAGGCCGGGGAGGTACGGGCCGGCTGCGCGGGTCCCGTGGTCTCAGCCCTGGCGGGTCTCGACGACGACCGATTCGATGACGACGTCCTGGACCGGGCGGTCGTTGGGACGGGTCGTCGCGACGGCGGCGATGGCGTCCACGACCTTCTGGCCGGCCGGGTCGGTGATCTCGCCGAAGATGGTGTGCTTGCGGTTCAGCCAGGCCGTGGGGGAGACGGTGATGAAGAACTGCGAGCCGTTGGTGCCCGGGCCGGCGTTGGCCATGGCCAGCAGGTACGGCTTGTTGAAGGAGAGGTCGGGGTGGAACTCGTCCTCGAACTCGTATCCCGGGCCGCCGATGCCGGTGCCCAGGGGGTCACCGCCCTGGATCATGAAGCCGCTGATGACGCGGTGGAAGATCGTGCCGTCGTAGAGCTTCTTGGTGGACTTCTCTCCGGTGGCCGGGTGGGTCCACTCGCGCTCGCCCTGGGCGAGCTCGACGAAGTTCCGGACCGTTTTCGGGGCGTGGTTCGGCAGAAGCCGGACCTCGATGTCGCCGTGGTTCGTCTTCAGGGTGGCGTAGAGCTGCTCGGCCACGATCTGCCTTCCGTTGTCTTCCTGTGCCCCACCGATCCTTGCATGGTTCGCGCGTTGCGTCGCCTGGCACCCGCCCGTGCGTCCGGCTTCGGCGGTTTCGCTTACAGAAATCCGGTCGAGTGGTTACGGGGCGGGGGCGAGGCGTGGCGATCCGTGGCATTGTCGGCATTGTCGGCGACACGTTCTTGTTGCCTGTGTTCGTCCTCTAGTACACGTGATCGGCCCTTGAGTACTTCTTGATCGGGTATGGCACGAAGTCAGCGACCATGACCCGGATGCCTGCCCGCACATGACCAGGCTCGTCCGAACATGCATGATCCGTAAAAGGGTGGAAAGTCGAAATACCGTACGCCACCGAGGAGGAGGATCCCGTGACCCGCATCGACAGCGTGCGCGCCGCGACCGGCTCGGCGAAGGACAGCGTGCTGCACGCCGCGGAAGTGGTGGCGCCCTACGCCGACACGGCCAAGGACAGGACCGCGCACTACGCACACGAGGCACGCGTACGGCTCGCGCCGAAGGTGACGCAGGCCGCCGAACAGGCTCGCGTCCAGTACGACGCTCATCTCGCGCCGCGTCTGGACCAGGCCCGCTCGCAGGCTCTCGCCCATGTCCCGCCGAAGGTCGACCAGGCCGCCCATGAGGCTGCCTCACGTACCCGGAAGGTCGCCAAACAGGCCGCTGACTACTCCCTGCCGAAGATCGGGCTGGCGGTGGCCGCGGCGGGGCCGGTCCGGAACGAGGCTGCCGCACGCAGTACCGCCGCGCTGGCCGCTCTGCGCGGTCAGGTCTCGCCGAAGCAGATTCAGAAGCTGGTCCGCAAGCAGGAGCGGCGCGCGCGGGCAGGACGGCTCGCCAAGGCGCTGGCGGTCGCGGGCCTCGTGGCAGGCGGCGCCTTCGCCGCCTGGAAGTGGTGGGACAAGCAGGCCAACCCTGACTGGTTGGTCGAGCCGCCCGCCGCGACGGAGGTCCCCGAGGCGTCCCGGCTGAACTCGGTGGACGGTAGCGGCAAGTCCGTACTCGACCCCGAGGTGCAGGCCAAGGAGGCTGAGGAGGAGGGCGCACACCGCGACGAAGGGCAGTGACGATTTCACCGACGTCCGTGCCGTGGGGCAGGAGACCGTGTGGTCTCCTGCCCCACGGCACGTTGTGCCGGGCGGACGGTTTCACGTGAAACACGAGCCGTTTCGGCGGCCGACCGACGCGCCCCGAGCACCACACCGCGCACAGAAGATCCCTCCAACCACGTTCCCGCAGGTTGGAGGGATCTTGTAGTGGAGCCTAGGGGAGTCGAACCCCTGACATCTGCCATGCAAAGACAGCGCTCTACCAACTGAGCTAAGGCCCCAAAGGTGAACAACCACCGGAACAATCACGTACCGGTAGGTGCCGCAGACCAGAGTACCGGGTCACCCCGGTGATTCCACAAAAGGATTGGGGTCCCGGCGAACAAACACTCTCCGTAAGATGCTCCGCGTGGTTCGCTACCGCGAACCGCGGTTTTTGGGGAAGCGATGGGGAGACGCAATGGACGCCGCACAGCAGGAAGCGACCGCGAGAGCGCGGGAACTGCAGCGGAACTGGTACGGGGAGCCGCTGGGGGCACTCTTCCGTAAGCTCATCGACGATCTTGGCCTCAACCAGGCTCGTCTCGCGGGGGTACTGGGACTGTCAGCGCCGATGCTGTCCCAGCTGATGAGCGGTCAGCGGGCGAAGATCGGCAATCCCGCGGTGGTCCAGCGGGTGCAGCTGCTGCAGGACCTGGCGGGGCAGGTCGCGGACGGCAGCGTCAGTGCGGCCGAGGCGACCGAGCGCATGGAAGAGATCAAGAAGTCGCAGGGGGGCTCGGTGCTCAACAACACCACACAGACGACGAACAGTTCGGGGGCGCCCACGGTCAAGCGGGTGGTCCGCGAGATCCAGTCGCTGCTGCGCTCGGTGGCAGCCGCGGGAGACATCATCGAGGCGGCTGACACCCTCACCTCGACCCACCCGGAACTGGCGGAGTTCCTCCGGGTGTACGGCGCCGGCCGCACCTCCGACGCTGTCACGCACTACCAGTCCCACCAGAGCTGAGCCCGCGGCCCGGTCGCCGAAGGGGGTTCGGCGACCGGGCCGACGGCCCAGGAGGCACGAGGGGGTCGTGTCTCGTCGGGGGAGACACGTGGGGGCGTGTTCATTCACCGAAGACGGCCCGGAGGGGTCGTTTCGCTCATCGAGGGGGAAGCAAGGGGAGGTAAGGGGGATCCGAAGGGGGAGGAGCGACGCACGGCCATGGGTGAGGTCTTCGCCGGACGGTACGAACTGGTCGATCCGATCGGACGCGGAGGGGTCGGCGCGGTGTGGCGCGCCTGGGACCATCGCCGCCGACGTTATGTGGCCGCCAAGGTCCTGCAACAGCGGGACGCGCACGCCCTGTTGCGCTTCGTGCGCGAGCAGGCGCTCAGGATCGACCACCCCCATGTGCTCGCGCCCGCCAGCTGGGCGGCCGATGACGACAAGGTCCTGTTCACCATGGATCTGGTCGCCGGCGGCTCTTTGGTCCACCTCGTCGGTGACTACGGTCCGCTGCCTGCGTCCTTCGTCTGTACCCTGCTCGACCAGCTCCTGGCCGGGCTTGCCGCGGTGCACTCGGAAGGCGTGGTCCACCGCGACATCAAGCCCGCGAACATCCTGCTCGAAGCGACCGGAACGAGTCGTCCCCGACTACGCCTGTCGGACTTCGGTATCGCGATGCGCCTGGGCGAACCCCGTCTGACGGAGACCAACCTCGTGGTCGGGACGCCCGGTTACATCGCACCCGAGCAGATGCTGGGCGCGGACCCGGACTTCCCCGCGGATCTGTTCGCGGTCGGACTGGTCGCGCTGTATCTCCTGGAGGGTGCCAAGCCGGACGCCAAGGCCCTCGTTGAGTACTTCGCGGCCCATGGCACCCCGAGCGCGCCCAAGGGCGTCCCAGAGCCGCTCTGGCAGGTCGTCGCCTCGATGCTGCAACCGGATCCCCAGGCCCGCTTTCGCACCGCCACGGGGGCCCGTAAGGCGCTCGCGTCCGCGGCGGAGCTTCTGCCGGAACCGGGGCCCGACGACGAACAGATCGAGATCTTCGATCAACTCGGGTCCCTGCCAACGGGTTTCGCCCCTGATGGGCCCCTCAAACAGGCACCGGGCGTGGACACGGCCAGCACAGGCTCAAGGACCGCCGGCACCGACCCGGGCAACGCTCACGGCCTCGGCCGTAGCGACGCCCCGGAGTCGGACGCCAGCGCTCAGCCGATCACCATGTCGGACACCGGCAGCTTCCATCTGCCCCCGCCTCAACCCACGACGTCCTCCTCCCGAACAGGCGCCCCACCCGCTCCACAACCGCATCCCGCACCCCCTCAACCCCACTCCCCCCACGACCAGACCCACGTGCTCTCCTCCCCTCGGCCGCCTGCTCCCCGGTACCCAGCCCACTCCCCAACAACGGCTCTGCACCAGCGCGTTGACGTCTCCACTGTCGCGTACACCGCTCAGGCCCAGCAGGTTCCCACTGCTGCGCGGGACACCGCGCATTTCACGCAACCGCGTCATCGAGCCGCCCGCCGCCGCTCCGGCCCACCGGCCAAGGTGGCGATCCCGCTCCTGCTTCTCGCGCTGGCCTGCTACGCCGCGGGTTTCTGGGCTCTCACTCGTATCTGACCCCGTATCCCACGCCGCTGAGCCGCGGCCCGAGCTCCGTCCGCCCTGCGGGACCGCGGAACGCCCCGCGGGGGCTTGTCACCGCCGCCCCCCCTGAGGCCCGGCCTACTGGGCTCCAGCTCTCCGCCGCCCCAGCACCGTCCACACCCCGAGCCCCATCAGCAGCGCGGTCCCCGTGCCGATCCCACCCGCCGCGAGGAGCCTCATCGCGGTGTCATCGTCCGTCGAGGTCGGGCCCTGCGCGGCCGCCGTGTCCCGGTCTCGCGCCGTGACGCCGAAGACGCCCCGTGGATCGGGCTCCCCCGCGTATCCGGGGCCGACCGTGGACGTGCCCGTGACCCGCACGCGCAGGGTCAGGTCGTAGGGCCCCTCGCCGAATCTGTCGGCCATCTGCTCCGAGAGGTGCACGGCGAGGTAGTACGAGCCCGCGAACCGCATCCGGCTGACCCGGTCGGAGACGTCGTACCGGTTGGTGTACTCGACCGGCGGCAACGGTTGGAGTTCCGCCGCGCGCTGGCTGCCGTCGTAGACCACGCTCGCGTCGTCGACGAGACCGCGCACGGGGTTGTAGAGGGACACCACCAGCGCCCTGGCCACCAGGCCGTTGTCGGCGTCGGAACTGCCCAGCTCGGCGGTGGCGTAGAGCTGCTGCCCCCAGTCCACGGGCACCGCGTAGTACAACGTCTGCCCGGGCAGGATGTCGTCGCGCCAGACTCCCTGTCCCAAGGGCGTCGCCCGGGCGAAGCCCGAGGAACCCCGTCGCGACGTGGCCTCACCGGTCACAGGGGTGGGCGGGGCGGAGTTCCAGTCCTCGGGCGCGCTCGTCGCACCGTCGTTCTTCAGGGCAGGCTCCGACGCCGTGGCGAGTTCCAGTCCCCAGGTGTCCGACGAGGACCCCGCTCGGTGAACGCGCTCGACGAGTACGTAGTACGCCCCGGCGTCCTTGCACCGGGACCCGGCTCGGGAGGTGTCCCGTGCCCCCAGAGCGGTCAGGGGGCGGGGCCGACGGTCGGTACCGACGCTGGCGGTGTCGATGGAGCAGAAGTGGCTGTCGGCGTCCTGCACCGACACCTTGATGCCGTCCGTCGCGGAGACCGTCGTACCGGAGCCGGGGACGGCGGTGACCGACACATACACGGTCGAGGAGGCGTCGAGGTCGAGGCGGTAGTAGACCGTGCCGTCGACGGGGAGGGAGCTCCGGTACGTCGAACCGGGAGCCAGGGCAGTGGCGTTGCCGGTGTCGGACGAGCCGGCGACGGACCGGCCGTTCGCGTCGAAGCCGTAGGAGTCCCATGGTCCGGCCGCATGCGCGGGCAGGGCGGACACCACCGCGGTCAGGCACAGCGCCGCACCCACGGCGGCAGCCGGCCTGAGGACGGCGGTCACTCGCCGGGCAACCGCGTGCGGAGGAGTATGCGGACGACCGTCACTGTGCCGTCTCCACCCCGTACGCCGCCCCATGACGTGCCACCCCACTCGTCGTTGCCCGGGCCCTTCGACCGTGTGACCGTCGCCCATCCTGCCCCTTCGGACGGGGCACCATCCGCTTAATCCGTACGGGCGTCCGAAACAACCCGGCGGCGGCGTGCGCGGTGGCGCGCCGAGCGCTGCCACAGGATTCGAGCCCGCGCAACACAAAACCCCGACCGCGAACGCGGCCGGGGTCTCTGTTCAGAATCGGTCGGTACTCACGAACCCGTGGGCACGGAGTCAGTCGCCTCCGTCCACAGATCCTGCTCGGCGCGATCCGCCTGGATCTGGCGGTACACGAGGAGCCCGCCGATGGCGGCCAGTGCGACCAGGAGAAGCTTCTTCACCGCGCGACCTCGTCTTTCCTTGACGTAGGGGACCTCTGGCGCCCGACTATACACACCGACCGAGACCAATCGGTGACCTGCGTGGGGCCTCAACTGCCGCGCAGAACATGGCAGTACAAGTGGACCATCACCCTCCGATCAGAGGGTGATCACACCCGTACAGACAGTGACTAATCGGCGCTTTCTGTCTGTATCGCCTCTTTCTCGTCCTTCTTGCACCCATCCGAGTGGTGTTCATCCGAAGATCGACGCGCCACGGGCGTCAGTCCACCACTTCTTCGCCCCCATACACATCATGAGGGAAGTACGCAAATCGCCCAACCCGAAAGTGAGGGGCCATGGCCCAGAACAAGGTCATGAACCTGTGGACCGCCTTCGTCACCGCCTTGCTCGCACTGTGCGCCGCGCTCGGACTCATCACGACCACCGCCGCCGCGGCCGTACCGCAGACCGAGCCGACCCGCAACAGCACGACGGAGCGGGCGACACCCACGGTGACGACTCCTGGGTACTTGCCCTGGTCCTACGCCAAGGATCTGCCCCCCACGATGAAACAGCGCATCCGAGCCGAGGCCCACGGCAAGACTCCCAGTTGCCGCCACCGGCCGCTCACGGACATCGAAGCGGCGGTTGCGGCGGCCGGCGCGACACCTGATACGGCAGCGGACGCCACCGACACGACCTGCGAGTCCGTCGCCGCCCCGGACGAGCCCGCCACGCCCCTCCAGCGCTGACAGCGCGGAGACCGCTCGCATACCGACAGCTCTGACTGTTCTGACAGCTCTGATTGTTCTCACAGCACCGTCCGCGCGGTACCCGAGGTACTCCGCGGCCCACAGCTGCTGTGTGCTGCCTTCTCTCTCACGTCCCTGACGGCACGGCGAACTTGCGTACACGCCCTGGAGAAGGAAACCCGAGACCCCCAGCCGGACATGGCTGGGGGTCTTTCTCTTCCCTGAGCCGAACCTCGGAGTCTCCGTACGGACTCGTCGACGGCACCTCTGCGCGGCCTCCCCCGCGGATCCCCTGCGGACCCCCTGCGGACCCTCGCTGAACCTGAGCCTGAGCCTGACGGCACGGCGGTCGGTGTCAGCCGTACACGTCGAAGGCCCCCAACCGTGATCGATTGGGGGCCTTCGTGCTGGTGGGGCTAACAGGATTTGAACCTGTGGCCTCATCCTTATCAGGGATGCGCTCTAACCAACTGAGCTATAGCCCCGCCGCGCTCTGCGGTGTGTGTCCCGCGCGCTGACCCCTGAAGATTAGCGCACGACGTGGGCAGTCCCAAAATCGGTTCCCGGGGGACGGTCACCGGGGGTTGGGGGTGTGGTCACTCGTCCTCGGCCAGCGTCAGCTCGACGCCCCCGACGAAGCCGGCGGAGAGGTTGTAGATGAACGCGCCGAGGGTCGCGAGTGCCGTCGCGAGAACGACGTCGATGACCGCGATGATCGCCGCGAACAGCAGGACGTTGGGCAACGACAGGAATGACTGCAGGTCGAAGCCGTTCGACTCGTTCGAGCCTGTCGCCTCCGAGATCGTGCCGCCGACCGTCGAGAACACGCCCATCGCGTCCATGACCATCCACAGCACCGCGGCCGCCACGATCGTGCAGATGCCCAGCGCGATGGAGAGCAGGAAGCTGACCTTCATCACGGACCACGGGTCGGCCTTGGCCACACGCAGACGGGCCTTGCGGGTACGGGGCGTGGTGCTCGCGCCGGTGCGCGGGCGCCGTACCCCGGCGGCCTGCGCCTGCGTCGCGTAGGCCTGCGGCGGGCGGTACGGCTCGGCGGGCTGCTGCGGCTGCCGTTCCCCGGGCAGCGGAGAGGCCGCGGCCGGTGGCGTGGGCTGGACCGGCGGCTGAGCCTGGGTGCCCGGAGCGGCCGAAGCCTGGCTCGCGGCGGTGGTCTGCCGCTGGGCCTGCGGACCTCGGGTGTCCGTCACAGTTCCCCCCTGGGATCCATGCGTGTCGGGCGAGCGCGACTCGGTCCCGGGAGACTTGATCGCCTGCAGGTTGGTCGTATGCGGGTCTGTCGCGCGGGCGTCCGTCGTGCGCGCATCCCCCGTGCGCGGATTCGCCGTGCGCGATCCTGTCGCGTTCGCGGCGGAGCCACGGCCGCCGCCGCCCGTCTCCGAACCGGTGGAAGAACCGGTAGAGGCTTTGGACGATCCGGCGCCCGTGGCTCCGCTCACGATGACTCTCTCCTCGTGCTACTCGGTCGAGGGCACCTCGCCCTCGTCCGTGCCGGTGGTCGCGGCATCCTCGGCGGTCTCGTCGACGACGATGTCGCCGTCGACCTCCTCCGCCTCGCGTCCCGCCTCGGCGTTACGTGCGATGCCCACAACGGCATCGCGCTTGCCCAGGTTGATCAGTTGGACGCCCATGGTGTCACGGCCCGTCTCCCTGACTTCGCTGACTCGCGTACGAATCACACCGCCGGACAGCGTGATGGCGAGGATCTCGTCGGCCTCCTCGACCACCAGCGCACCGACGAGAGATCCACGGTCCTCGACGATCTTGGCGGCCTTGATGCCGAGGCCGCCGCGACCCTGGACGCGGTACTCGTCGACGGCGGTCCGCTTCGCATACCCGCCGTCCGTAGCAGTGAACACGAACGTACCGGGTCGAACAACATTCATCGAGAGCAGTTGATCGCCCTCGCGGAAACTCATGCCCTTGACACCCGAGGTGGCACGGCCCATGGGGCGCAGTGCTTCGTCCGTTGCCGTGAACCGGATCGACTGGGCCTTTTTGCTGATCAGCAGCAGATCGTCCTCGGCCGAGACCAGTTCCGCTCCGATCAGTTCGTCGTCCGAACCGTCCTCCGTCTCACGGAGGTTGATCGCGATGACGCCGCCCGCGCGCGGTGAATCGTAATCTTTCAGAGGCGTCTTCTTCACCAGACCGCCCTTGGTGGCCAGCACCAGGTACGGGGCGACCTCGTACGTCCGGATCGCGAGGATCTCGGCGATCGCCTCGTCCGGCTGGAAGGCCAGCAGGTTGGCGACATGCTGGCCACGCGCGTCCCGCCCGGCGTCCGGCAGTTCGTACGCCTTCGCCCGGTACACCCGGCCCTTGTTGGTGAAGAACAGCAGCCAGTGGTGCGTGGTCGAGACGAAGAAGTGGTCGACGATGTCGTCTTCCTTGAGCTTCGCGCCTCGTACGCCCTTGCCGCCCCGCTTCTGGGCGCGGTAGTCGTCCGTCTTGGTGCGCTTGACGTAGCCGCCGCGCGTGACGGTGACGACGATGTCCTCCTCGGCGATCAGGTCCTCGATGGACATGTCGCCGTCGTAGGGCATCAGCATCGTCTTGCGGTCGTCGCCGTACTTCTCGACGATCGCGGCGAGTTCCTCGCTGACGATGCCGCGCTGGCGCACCGGGGACGCGAGGATCTCGTTGTACTCGTTGATCTTCGCCTGGAGTTCGTCGTGCTCCTGGACGATCTTCTGACGCTCCAGGGCGGCCAGTCGACGCAGCTGCATCTCCAGGATCGCGTTGGCCTGGATCTCGTCGATCTCCAGCAGGCCCATCAGGCCCGTGCGCGCGATCTCGACGGTGTCGCTGCGCCGGATCAGCGCGATGACCTCGTCGATGGCGTCCAGGGCCTTCAGCAGGCCGCGCAGGATGTGCGCCCGCTCCTCGGCCTTGCGCAGCCTGAAACGCGTACGGCGGACGATGACCTCGATCTGGTGCGTCACCCAGTGGCGGATGAACGCGTCGAGCGACAGCGTGCGCGGAACGCCGTCGACCAGCGCCAGCATGTTCGCGCCGAAGTTGGACTGCAGGTCGGTGTGCTTGTACAGGTTGTTCAGCACGACCTTGGCGACCGCGTCCCGCTTGAGCACGATGACCAGACGCTGGCCCGTACGGGAGCTGGTCTCGTCCCGGACGTCCGCGATGCCGCCGATCTTGCCGTCCTTCACCAGGTCGGCGATCTTCTGCGCGAGGTTGTCGGGGTTGGTCTGGTAGGGCAGTTCCGTGACCACCAGGCACTGGCGGTTCTGGATCTCCTCGACCTCGACGACGGCGCGCATGGTGATCGAGCCGCGGCCCGTGCGGTAGGCCTCCTCGATGCCCTTGCGGCCCACCACCAGCGCGCCGGTGGGGAAGTCGGGGCCCTTGATGCGCTCGATCAGCGCGTCCAGGAGCTCCTCGTGCGAGGCCTCCGGGTTCTCCAGGTACCACTGGGCGCCGGCCGCCACCTCGCGCAGGTTGTGCGGCGGGATGTTGGTCGCCATGCCGACCGCGATACCGGCGGAGCCGTTGATCAGCAGGTTCGGGAAGCGGGCCGGCAGGACCGTCGGCTCCTGGGAGCGGCCGTCGTAGTTGTCCGTGAAGTCGACGGTCTCCTCGTCGATGTCACGGACCATCTCCATCGACAGCGGCGCCATCTTGCACTCGGTGTAGCGCATGGCCGCCGCCGGGTCGTTGCCCGGCGAGCCGAAGTTGCCGTTGGAGTCCACCAGCGGCATCCGCATCGACCACGGCTGCGCGAGGCGGACCAGCGCGTCGTAGATCGAGGAGTCGCCGTGCGGGTGGTAGTTGCCCATGACGTCGCCGACGACACGGGCGCACTTGTAGAAGCCGCGCTCGGGGCGGTAGCCGCCGTCGTACATGGCGTACAGGACGCGGCGGTGGACGGGCTTGAGACCGTCCCGGACGTCGGGCAGCGCACGCGAGACGATGACGGACATCGCGTAGTCGAGGTACGAACGCTGCATCTCCGTCTCGAGCCCCACGGGCTCGACACGCTGGGCGATGACGCCGCCCTCTTCGGAGGTGACGGGAGTGTTCTCGTCGGCCATTGCTGGTGGGGATCCTTCCTGGTGCGGTCAGCTGAGACCGACTCAGATGTCGAGGAAGCGGACGTCCTTGGCGTTGCGCTGGATGAACTGGCGGCGCGCCTCGACGTCCTCGCCCATCAGGACCGAGAACAGGTCGTCGGCCTGGGCGGCGTCATCGAGGGTGACCTGGCCGAGGACGCGGTGCTCCTGGTCCATGGTCGTGATGCGCAGTTCCTCGGCGTTCATCTCGCCGAGACCCTTGAAGCGCTGGATCGAGTCCTCGCGGATGCGCTTGCCGCGCTGGCGGCCCATCTCGATCAGCGCGTCGCGCTCCCGGTCGGAGTACGCGTACTCGGCGTCCTCCCGGCCCCACTTGATCTTGTAGAGCGGGGGACGGGAGAGGAACACGTGACCGGCCTCGACCAGCGGGCGCATGAAGCGGAACAGGAAGGTCAGCAGCAGGGTGTTGATGTGCTGGCCGTCGACGTCGGCGTCCGCCATCAGGATGATCTTGTGATAGCGCAGCCGCTCGATGTCGAAGTCCTCATGGACTCCGGTACCGAAGGCGGAGATCAGCGCCTGGATCTCCTGGTTCTGCAGGATCTTGTCGATCCGCGCCTTCTCCACGTTGAGGATCTTGCCGCGGATCGGAAGGATCGCCTGGTACTGCGGGTTGCGGCCGGACTTGGCCGAGCCGCCGGCGGAGTCTCCCTCGACGATGAAGATCTCGCACTTGATGGGGTCGTTCGACTGGCAGTCGGAGAGCTTGCCCGGCAGCGACGCCGACTCCAGCAGGCCCTTGCGACGGGTGAGGTCGCGGGCCTTGCGTGCGGCGACCCGCGCCGTGGCAGCCTGGATGCCCTTGCGGACGATGTCCGCCGCCTCGACCGGGTTGCGGTCCAGCCAGTCGTTGAGGTGCTCGTAGACCGCCTTCTGGACGAAGGTCTTCGCCTCCGTGTTGCCCAGCTTGGTCTTGGTCTGGCCCTCGAACTGCGGTTCGCTGAGCTTCACCGAGATGATCGCGGTCAGACCCTCGCGGATGTCGTCACCCGTGAGGTTGTCGTCCTTGTCACGCAGCAGCTTCTTCTCGCGCGCGTACTTGTTGATCAGGTTGGTGAGCGCCGAGCGGAAGCCCTCTTCGTGCGTACCGCCCTCGTGCGTGTGGATGATGTTGGCGAAGGAGTACACACCCTCGCTGTAACCGCTGTTCCACTGCATGGCGACTTCGAGGGACAGGCTCTTGTCCTTGTCCTCGGCCTCGAGGTCGATCACCGTCGGGTGCACCGCTTCGCCCTTGCGGGAGTTGAGGTACTTCACGAAGTCGACGATGCCGCCTTCGTAGTGGTACGTGACGGCCTTGACCTCGTCCTTCTCGTCGGCGCCCGCCTCGTCCGCCCCGGCGGTGGCCTTCGCCGACTCGCGCTCGTCAGTGAGTTTGATCGTCAAACCCTTGTTGAGGAACGCCATTTCCTGGAAACGCCGCGAGAGCGTCTCGAAGGAGTAGTCCGTGGTCTCGAAGATGTCCGCGTCGGCCCAGAAGGTGACCGACGTGCCGGTCTTCTCGATGGCCTCGTGCTTGACGAGCGGCGCGGTGGGGACGCCCATCTTGTAGTCCTGCGTCCAGCGGTGGCCGTCGGTCCTGACCTCCACGGCGACCTTCGAGGACAGCGCGTTCACGACGGAGACACCCACGCCGTGCAGACCGCCGGAGACCGCGTAGCCGCCGCCGCCGAACTTGCCGCCCGCGTGCAGCACGGTCAGCACGACCTCGAGGGCCGGTTTGCCCTCGGAGGCGACGATGCCGACCGGGATGCCGCGGCCGTTGTCGACGACGCGGACGCCGCCGTCGGCGAGGATCGTCACGTCGATGGTGTCCGCGTGGCCGGCCAGCGCCTCGTCGACCGAGTTGTCGACGACCTCGTACACGAGGTGGTGCAGGCCGCGCTCTCCGGTCGAGCCGATGTACATACCGGGTCGCTTGCGGACCGCGTCCAGACCCTCGAGGACGGTGATGGCGCTGGCGTCGTACGAGGCGGTGACCTCGTGATTCGAGGTGTTGGCCTCGCCGTTGGCGCCGGCGTCGGTGGACGGGATGTTCTCGTTGGGGTTGCCGGAATCGGCCACGAAGCGCCCTTTCTGGCACAGCACGAGCCAGGCTCGTCGGCGGGTTGCCGGAGCGGCTGCGGCATGTTGCGTTGGTAAGCCTTGATCAGCGTTGCTCAGCTTGTCCCGACGGTCCCCACGTTTGGGGCGGGATTAGCTCCCAGTCTACCGGTAGCGCCGACACTGATGGGGGTTTGCCGGTACCTGAGTCCTCATGTGGCGCCCTGAACCGGCGTCTGCCGGGTCCCCATATACGGAGCGGGGCTCCAAGAGGCTCACAGCGGCACTCAGCGCTTTCGGCTGTCAACCCTTTGCTACTTGGGAGTCAGGTCGATGTTCGCAACCGCGTTCGGGTACCCGACGGGCGCTCCGAGGACGCCACCGATCACCGAAGATGTGAGACAGGTCACCCGTAGGTGTCGCCGGGACCGGTACTTCCGGGGGCCCGCAAGGGGCCGTAGCGACGAGGGGGACCACCGGGACCGTTCACCTTGATCAACTTCACCGCGCCATGGCCGAGATCCTCGTTAAGGCGGGCGACCAGCGTCGGCGCGAGCAGGCGCAGGTTCGTCGCCCAGGCCGTGGAGTCACACCGCACGACGAGGGTCCTCTCGTCCTCGTCGTACTTCTCCGGCTCACAGTGCTTGGCGACGTCCTCGCCGACGATCTGCGGCCAGCGGCCCATCACACCGCCCACCGCGGCCGGCGCCTCCCAACCCCGCTCGGTGATCAGCCGGTTGATGGCGGCGCCGAAGGCCATGGGGTCGCGCCGGTCGGCACGCGCGCCGGAGCGCAGCCCGCCCCGCCGCGCCTGCTTCTTCTGCTGAGCCGCGTCGCCACGCGCGCGTGCCTGCTCCTTCGCCGCCCTGAGCGCCACCCGCGCGAGGTCGACCCCGGAGGGCTCTGCCCCCTTGCCCTCGCTCGGGCCGGAGGCCTCGGCCGCGGGGCGCGCGGGCCGGGGCAGCGGCTCGTCGGTGCTCATACGCGCTCCACCGCCCCGTCGGACACGGCGAACCGCGTCCCCGCCAGGACGTGCGGCACGTCGTCGTCGACCGCCGCCGTCACCAGGACCTGCTCGCCGGGCGCGACCAGTTCGGCCAGGCGTTCGCGACGACGGGTGTCCAGCTCGGCGAAGACGTCGTCGAGGACCAGCACCGGCTCGTTGCCCTCGGCCCTCAGGAGGTCGTACGACGCCAGGCGCAGCGCCAGCGCGTACGACCACGACTCGCCGTGCGAGGCGTACCCCTTGGCCGGCAACTGACCGAGTTTCAGGAGCAGATCGTCCCGATGGGGCCCCACGAGGGTGACACCCCGCTCGATCTCCTGCTTGCGGGCCTCGGCGAGCGCCGCCATCAACTGCTCGTACAGGTCTTCCCGCGTATGGGCCTCACCCGGCGCCGACGGCTTGTAGTCGAGGGCGACCGGGCCGCCGCCGGGTGCCAGTTGTTCGTAGGCCTTGTCGGCGAGCGGCTGGATCGCGGCGATCAGATCCAGCCGCTGGGCGAGCAGTTCGGCGCCCACCCGGGCGAGGTGCTGGTCCCAGACGTCGAGCGTGGACAGGTCCATGGAGCGGCCGCCGTGCCGCCGGGCGAGCGCGGCCGACTTCAGCAGGGTGTTGCGCTGCTTGAGAACCCGCTCGTAGTCGGAACGGACGCCGGCGATGCGCGGGGAGCGCGCGGTGATCAACTCGTCGAGGAAGCGGCGGCGTTCACCGGGGTCGCCCTTGACCAGGGCGAGGTCCTCGGGCGCGAACAGCACGGTCCGCACGATCCCGAGCACATCACGCGGCCGGACCTGCGAGGACCTGTTGATACGGGCACGGTTGGCCTTGCCGGGGTTGAGCTCCAGCTCGACCAGCTGCTGCCGCTCGCCCTGCTTGACCTGGGCGCGGACGACAGCACGGTCGGCGCCCACGCGGACCAGCGGGGCGTCGGAGGAGACGCGGTGGCTGCCCAGGGTTGCGAGGTAGCCCACCGCCTCGACCAGGTTCGTCTTGCCCTGCCCGTTCGGGCCGACGAAGGCGGTGACGCCCGGGTCGAGCGGGACCTCGACCCGGGCGTACGAGCGGAAATCGGCCAGCGACAGATGCGTGACGTGCATGGTCGTTCACCGACCTCCCCCGGGATGGTGGACCGCTGAGCGGCCCTGTGGACTACGTCGGATTACTTCGTCTCGACCGCGTGGCCACCGAACTGGTTGCGCAGCGCGGCGATCATCTTCATCTGCGGAGAGTCCTCCTGGCGCGAGGAGAACCGCGCGAAGAGGGAGGCCGTGATCGCGGGCAGCGGCACGGCGTTGTCGATGGCGGCTTCCACGGTCCAGCGGCCTTCACCGGAGTCCTGTGCGAAACCCCGCAGCCTGTCCAGGTGCTCGTCCTCGTCGAGGGCGTTCACCGCGAGGTCCAGCAGCCAGGAACGGATGACCGTGCCCTCCTGCCAGGAGCGGAAGACCTCCCGGACGTCGGTCACGGAGTGGACCTTCTCCAGCAGTTCCCAGCCCTCGGCGTAGGCCTGCATCATCGCGTACTCGATGCCGTTGTGGACCATCTTCGCGAAGTGGCCCGCGCCGACCTTGCCGGCGTGCACGGCGCCGACGTCGCCCTCGGGCTTCAGCGCGTCGAAGATCGGCTGCACCTTGGCGACGTTCTGCACGTCACCGCCGTACATCAGCGCGTAGCCGTTCTCCAGCCCCCAGACGCCACCGGAGACGCCGCAGTCGACGAAGCCGATGCCCTTGGCCGCCAGCTCCTCGGCGTGCTTCTCGTCGTCCGTCCAGCGGGAGTTCCCGCCGTCCACGACGACATCACCGGGCTCCAGCAGCTCGGCGAGCTCGTCGACGGTCGACTGGGTCGGGCCGCCGGCCGGGACCATCACCCAGATCACACGCGGGCCCTCGAGCTTTCCCACAAGCTCAGAGAGGCTGTGGACATCGGCGAGGTCCGGGTTGCGGTCGTATCCGATGACGGTGTGACCTGCGCGGCGTATCCGCTCGCGCATGTTGCCGCCCATCTTGCCGAGGCCGACGAGACCGAGCTCCATCAGTGGTTCCTTAGGTTTTGCGAGTGGCGTGACGGCACACACGTGCCGCGGCACGTTCGTACCTGCGTCCGAGCCTAAACCCGGACGCTCGCTCACACCTGTGGGCATACGCGCTCAAACGTACGCCCGACCTGCGGGTTCTCCGACGGGCCTGATCAGCCGCTCAGGCGCACCGGCATGATCAGGTACTTGTAGGCCTCGTCCGCCTCGGCGTCCAGGGCGGGCTTGCCGCTCAGCAGCGCGGGCTTCGTGGACGTCGTGAAGGAGAGCTGGGCCACCGGGGAGTCGATGGCGCTCAGGCCGTCCAGCAGGAAGGTCGGGTTGAAGGCGATGGAGACGTCGTCGCCCTCCAGCTGGGCGTCGACACGTTCCACAGCCTGTGCGTCGTCGCTGGAGCCCGCCTCCAGGATCAGCACGCCCTGCTCGAAGCTGAGCCGCACCGGCGTGTTCCGCTCGGCGACCAGGGCGACACGCTTGACGGCCTCCACGAAGGGGGCGGTCTCGATCACGGCGACGGAGTTGAACTCCGTCGGGAACAGCGAACGGTACTTCGGGAGGTCGCCCTCCAGCAGGCGGGTCGTCGTACGACGGCCGGCGCCCTCGAAACCGATCAGGCCCTCGCCCGCGCCGGAACCGGACAGCGCCAGGATGACGCTGTCGCCGCTCGTGAGGGCCTTGGCCGTGTCCAGGAGCGTCTTGGCGGGCACCAGGGCCACCGCGGAGGCCTCCGGGTTCTCCGGCTTCCACAGGAACTCGCGGACGGCGAAGCGGTAGCGGTCGGTGGACGCCAGGGTGACCGTGTCGCCCTCGATCTCGATGCGCACACCGGTCAGGACGGGCAGCGTGTCGTCGCGTCCGGCGGCGATGGCGACCTGGGCCGCGGCGGCGGCGAAGACCTCACCGGGGACGGTGCCCGTGGCGTTCGGCATCTGCGGCAGGGCCGGGTACTCCTCCACAGGCAGGGTGTGGAGTGTGAATCGCGAGGAGCCGCAGACCACCGTCGCCCGTACACCGTCTGTGGAAATCTCCACCGGTCGGTTGGGGAGGGCGCGGGAGATGTCGGCCAGCAGTCGGCCCGAGACGAGGACCGTGCCTTCTTCGTCGACCTCCGCCTCCACGGAGACCCGCGCCGAGACCTCGTAGTCGAAGCTGGACAGGCTCAGCTGGCCCTCCTCGGCCTTCAGCAGAAGGCCGGCGAGGACAGGCGCCGGCGGACGGGCCGGGAGGCTGCGAGCCGCCCAGGCGACTGCCTCCGCGAGTACGTCGCGTTCCACCCGGATCTTCACTGTTGCCGCCTCCTGCTGTTGCCGGCGCTTCTCGCCCTGCCTGGCTTCGTCGTCTGTCGCGGTGTCGTCGGTCCCTGTGACGGGGAGGACACCGGGGAACAGTCTGACGCACGGCACTGACAGTAGGTGCCTCTCGGGGTCAAGTCGTGACGAGGGGCAGTCGGGAGCCGGACAGCGAGTTGTGCACAGGACCCCCTTCGAAACGGATTCCCAGCTCTCTCTAGTTGGGAGTAGTAGTAGGGGCTGTGGATACCGTGGATAACCTCGTTTATGCAGGTCAGCCGGGAAATTTTGTCCACGGGGCCTGTGGGCGGAGACGGTGGACAACCGGGCCTGTCTGTGGAGAACGGAAAGTTCTGCACACTCCATGCACAGCCTGAGGGGAGTTCTCCCCAGCGCCGTCCCCAGCTTTACCCGGCTTTCCCACAGCCCAACCCGGCACCTTCGTGTGACGCCTTTCACTCGACTCGGTGATCAGGCGCGTCGGGTTGCCGAACAGTGGACAGTCATGTGGAGAAGCACCGGATCACTGGGGACAACTGTCCTCAACCTGTGGGTTGTCGGTGGACAACTCGATGCACAGGCTGTGGATCACCGCTTCGTCCACAGCCTGTGGAGATCGTTCGTCCACCAATCCACAACCACCTGACCTGGTCCGATGGTCTGCCGACGGATACCGCTGTGGACACGATCTGGACAACTCCCCAGTCCCCAGGGTGTGGACGCGAAAAAGTCGCCAGATCTGTGGAGAGAGACCGTAACCCGGCAGGTAATCGAACAGAGGCGAGAGCGCGACATGAAGAAGGGCGTCCCCGGAAGAGTTCCGGGGACGCCCTCAGCGACGGTCTCTGCGGCGGTCAGCCGTTCTTGATGCGGTTCGTCAGCTCGGTCACCTGGTTGTAGATGGAGCGCCGCTCGGCCATCAGATTGCGGATCTTGCGGTCCGCGTGCATGACGGTCGTGTGGTCGCGGCCGCCGAACAGCGCGCCGATCTTCGGCAGGGAGAGGTCCGTGAGCTCTCGGCACAGGTACATGGCGATCTGGCGGGCCGTGACGAGCGCGCGGCCGCGCGAGGTACCGCACAGGTCCTCGACGGTGAGCCCGAAGTAGTCGGCGGTCGCGCTCATGATCGCCGTGGAGGTGATCTCGGGGGCCGAGTCCTCGCCGCCGGGAATCAGGTCCTTGAGGACGATCTCGGTGAGGCCGAGGTCCACCGGCTGCCGGTTGAGCGACGCGAAGGCCGTCACCCGGATCAGCGCGCCCTCCAGCTCGCGGATGTTGCGCGAGATGCGGGACGCGATGAACTCCAGGACCTCGGGCGGGGCGTTGAGCTGTTCCTGGACCGCCTTCTTGCGCAGGATCGCGATGCGGGTCTCCAGCTCGGGCGGCTGGACGTCGGTGATCAGTCCCCACTCGAAACGGTTCCGCAGCCTGTCCTCCAGGGTCACCAGCTGCTTGGGCGGCCGGTCGCTGGAGAGCACGATCTGCTTGTTGGCGTTGTGGAGCGTGTTGAAGGTGTGGAAGAACTCCTCCTGCGTCGACTCCTTGTCCGCGAGGAACTGGATGTCGTCGACGAGCAGGATGTCCATCTCGCGGTAGCGCTTGCGGAAGCTGTCGCCCTTGCCGTCGCGGATCGAGTTGATGAACTCGTTGGTGAACTCCTCCGAGCTCACATAGCGCACCCGGGTGCCCGGGTAGAGGCTCCGCGCGTAGTGCCCGATGGCGTGCAGCAAGTGCGTTTTGCCGAGCCCCGACTCCCCGTAGATGAAGAGCGGGTTGTACGCCTTGGCCGGCGCCTCGGCGACGGCCACCGCTGCCGCGTGTGCGAAGCGGTTGGAGGCGCCGATGACGAACGTGTCGAAGAGGTACTTCGGATTCAGGCGCGCGGTCGGCTCGCCGGGGCCGGTCGCCGGCGCGGGCTGCGCGGCCAGCGGGCCGGGGGCGCCGTTGGCGGGCAGCGAGGAACCGACCGGGCCGCCGCGATGGACGCGTCCGGAGCCGGACGGGCCGTCCGACCGGTCCCGGCGGCCGTCGCGGGGGTCGTAGTCGCCGCGCGGTTGGTCGTACTCCGACCGCTGGTCGTAGTCGGGGCGCTGGTCGTACTCCGGGCGCTGCCCGTCGTACGCGGAGCGCTCCGTGGGCTGCTGGCGGTAGTCCTGGGAGTACGAGTCCTGTGAGGGGGGTCCGTAGGACTCCTGTGACGGGGGTCGGTAGGCGTCCTGCGGCGGGGGCCCATAGGAGTCCTGCGGCGGCGACGCGTACGGGTCGCGCTCCGGGAAGCCGAGGCGCTGCTGCTGCCAGCTGTACTCGTCCTGCGGCGGGCGCGGCCAGGAGCCGGGCTCGGGACGCTGGTACTCGGAGGGGTAAGCGGGGCGGGCGGTCGGGAGCTGGTCCGGCCGAGGCGCGTGGGGCGAGTGGGAGGGGTGGTCGCGGTCGGCCTGAGGTCCGGGGCGCTGCTCGGAGCGGCCCGGCATGTGGTCGTCGGCGCGGTGGCGGCCGTATCCGCCCTCGTACTGGGCGGCGGGGGGCTCGGGGTCCTCGTAGCGCGACGGGGGCCGGGGCGCCGCCGGTGTGGGCGCGGGCTCGCCCGCGGAGTCGTCGACGGTGATCGCGATCCGGATCGGTCGGCCGCATTCGCGGCTCAGCGTCTCACTGACCACGGGCGCGAGGCGCCCTTCGAGCACACCTTTCGCAAATTCGTTCGGTACGGCGAGCAGGGCGGTGTCCGCCACCAGGGCCAGGGGCTGGCAGCGCCGGATCCAGTGTTCGTCCTTGGTCTCGACACCCTGCCCTCTGCCTTCGCCGAGAAGTTGTTCCAGTACTCGTGGCCACACTGCGGCAAGATCGGCAGGTACATCAGCCACAGGGCACGCTCTCTCATGGGTCCCACGAACGTGTGGTTCGGGACGGGTCGGGATTCATATGGGGTGGGGCACAGGCAAGGGAACGAATCGGAGTTCAGCCACGGTAGTCAGGGCGACGGGTACGGTTCAAGTTGTTGTCCCCAGGCTGTGGATAGTGTCTCCCGGTGCCCCCTGGTTTGACCGGATGGCGTAGCCGCGCGTACCGTAACCAGGTCGAGTTGTCGATGGCTGCTGCCGCCTGCCTCCGATGGGCACAGATCATTTGGGTGATCGGTCAGCGGTGCACTCGGGCGTAACGCGAGCTACTCGTGGGCGCACGGTGACAGCCAGGACGGCACCCCGAAAACCCCGATTTATCTCTGGAGCCCCCGAGTGAGCAAGCGCACCTTCCAGCCGAACAACCGTCGTCGCGCCAAGACCCACGGCTTCCGCCTGCGGATGCGCACCCGTGCCGGCCGCGCGATTCTCGCGAACCGCCGCAGCAAGGGTCGCGCCAGCCTGTCCGCCTGATCCCGATCAGGTCATGACGTCGTGCTGCCTACCGAGCATCGGCTGAGGCGGCGCGAGGACTTCGCGACCGCGGTACGGCGGGGTCGTCGGGCTGGACGCCCGACTCTCGTCGTCCACTTTCGTAGCGGTGCCACGGACCCGCACGCGCCTGGGGAGAGCGCTTCCCCGACGCGTGCGGGTTTCGTCGTCAGCAAGGCCGTGGGCGGTGCGGTGGTGCGTAACAAGGTGAAGCGCAGGCTTCGTCATCTGATGCGCGATCGAGTCGCCCTGCTGCCCCCCGGTAGCCTGGTAGTCGTACGAGCGTTGCCCGGCGCGGGTGACGCCGACCACGCACTACTGGCCCGAGACCTGGACGCCGCCATCGAGCGGCTGCTGGGAGGGGGCGCGCGATGAAGTACCCGCTGCTGGCGCTGATCAAGCTGTACCAGTGGACCATCAGTCCGTTGCTCGGGCCGGTGTGCAAGTACTACCCGTCGTGCTCCCACTACGGCTACCAGGCCATCGACCGCCATGGTGCGGTCAAGGGAACGGCACTCACGGCCTGGCGCATCCTGCGATGCAATCCGTGGTCGCTGGGCGGTGTGGACCATGTCCCGCCGCGCAAGCGTCCGCGGTGGCACGAAATGCTGCGTAACGCCTGGCGTGCACGCAGGGGCGGGCCCTCCTCCGCCGAACCGGCCACCGAGGGGCAGGCTCCCGCGAGCCCGGCCGCAGAGACCCCGTCCCATGCCCAAGGAGCATGATTAGTGGACACGATTGCCAGCTTCTTCAGCTTCATCACGACACCTGTCTCCTGGGTCATCGTCCAGTTCCACACGGTGTACGGGTCCATTTTCGGCCCTGACACAGGGTGGGCCTGGGGCCTGTCCATCGTGTCGCTGGTGATCCTGATCCGCATCTGCCTGATCCCGCTCTTCGTGAAGCAGATCAAGGCGACCCGGGCCATGCAGACGCTGCAGCCCGAGATGAAGAAGATCCAGGAGCGCTACAAGAACGACAAGCAGCGTCAGTCCGAAGAGATGATGAAGCTGTACAAGGAGACGGGCACCAACCCGCTCTCCTCGTGCCTTCCCATCTTGGCGCAGTCCCCGTTCTTCTTTGCCCTGTACCACGTGCTCAACGGCATCGCGAACAACGACACCATCGGTGTCATCAACACGAGCCTGCTGCAGAGCGCTCAGAAGGCGCACATCTTCGGTGCGCCGCTGGCCGCGAAGTTCACCGACAGCGCGGCGGACGTCACCGCGCTCGACGCGTCGCTGACCACTGTCCGCATCGTGACCGCGGTCATGATCGTCATGATGTCGGCGTCGCAGTTCTACACACAGCGTCAGCTGATGACGAAGAACGTCGACACCACGGTGAAGACGCCGTTCATGCAGCAGCAGAAGATGCTGATGTACGTCTTCCCGGTCATGTTCGCCGTCTTCGGCATCAACTTCCCGGTCGGTGTTCTCGTCTACTGGCTGACCACCAACGTGTGGACCATGGGCCAGCAGATGTACGTCATCCACAACAACCCGACCCCGGGTTCCAAGGCCCAGGCCTCGTACCTGGAGCGTCTCTACAAGCACGTCACGCACCACGGCAAGACGCGCAGCCGGGGTGAGAAGGCCATCGTCAAGGCCATCGTCGCCAAGGGACGCGACCGCAACGAGTTCGAGCGCAAGTTCATCAACGGCCTGAACAAGGCGGGCTTCACGGCTCAGGCGGACGGCACGGTGGTGAAGGGCGTTGCCCAGGCCGAGGCTGCCCAGACCGAGGACGGCACGTCGACGAGCGCCGCCGCTCCGAAGAGGCAGCAGCCCAAGCGGCAGAGCAAGTCCCAGCGCCAGTCCGGAGCCACGAAGGCCGCCGGCGAGACCACGTCGCTGAGCAAGTCCGACGAACCCGAGGACACCAAGCCCGCCGCCAAGAACGCCCCGCAGAAGCCTGGTGGCGGCACCCGCAGCAAGGCCCAGTCCGGACAGCGCAAGGGCCCGCAGCGGCCCAAGTCCCCGTCCAAGAAGTAAGAAGGAGTCCATCCCGTGACGGAAGGCACCACCTCCGCCGCTGCCGAGGGTGCAGACACCCTGACCCGCCTGGAGCAGGAGGGCGAGATCGCGGCGGACTACCTCGAGGGTCTGCTGGACATCGCCGATCTCGACGGCGACATCGACATGGACGTCGAGGCCGACCGAGCCGCTGTCTCGATCATCAGCGACACGAGTGGCCGTGACCTGCAGAAGCTGGTGGGTCGTGACGGCGAGGTGCTGGAAGCCCTGCAGGAGCTCACGCGCCTGGCTGTGCACAGGGAGACCGGTGACCGGAGCCGGCTGATGCTGGACATCGCGGGCTACCGTGCCATGAAGCGCGCCGAGCTGTCCGAGCTGGGCGCCAAGACGGCCGCCGAGGTCAGGAGCTCGGGCGAGCCCGTGAAGATGAAGCCGATGACGCCGTTCGAGCGCAAGGTCGTGCACGACGCGGTCAAGGCCGCCGGCCTGCGCAGCGAGTCCGAGGGCGAGGAGCCACAGCGCTTCGTCGTTGTGCTTCCCGCCTGATCGGTCCGTACGTTTTCCGGCCCCGTCTGTTGCGCAGGCGGGGCCGGACTTTGTCAGCCTGATAGTTCTGGTGGTTCTGGAGTCGGCGCCGGTGCGCCGTGCCGTACGGAAGGACGGTCCCCCGTGACGGAGGCAGCGGAGCTTCCCCCCGCGCCCGAGCAGGCGCGCGAGGTCTTCGGTGATCGCTTCGCAGACGCGGTCCGCTACGCGGAGCTGCTCGCCGAGGCGGGTGTGCAGCGCGGTCTCATCGGGCCGCGTGAGGTGCCCCGCCTGTGGGAGCGGCATCTGCTGAACTGCGCGGTGCTCGCGGAGGTCGTACCCGAGGGCGTGACCGTGTGCGATGTCGGCTCTGGCGCCGGACTGCCCGGGATTCCCCTGGCGCTGGTCCGGGAGGACCTGAAGATCACACTCCTGGAGCCGTTGCTGCGGCGCACCAACTTCCTGACCGAGGTCGTCGAGCTGCTGGGACTGGACCATGTGACGGTCCTCCGCGGGCGGGCCGAAGAGGTCATGGGCACCATCACGCCGGTCCACGTGGTGACGGCACGGGCCGTGGCCCCCTTGGACCGTCTCGCGACCTGGGGCATTCCGCTGCTACGCCCGTACGGTGAGATGCTCGCGCTCAAGGGCGACACTGCCGAGGAGGAGCTCAAGAGCGCGGCGACGGCATTGAGCAAGCTGGGTGCCGTCGAGACGTCGATCCTGCATGTTGGGGAGGGCACGGTCGACCCACTGTCCACGGTGGTGCGCGTGGAAGTCGGCGAGAGCCCGGGGGGTGTGCGGTTCGCGGCCAAGCGAGCCAAAGCGGCCCGCACGGGACGAGCGCGTCGGCGTCGCGGATAACTGCTTGGGAGTTCCGGGCGCTGATCCTTCCTGGCGGCGGGACGTGTACTCCACACAAGCTGCCAAACCTACGCATGCGGAGTGTCGCGGCAGTTCGGCTCTCTTCGCTGTGCATCGTGTTTCACGTGAAACGTCGCTCACTGCTGCACGGCATCATCAGTCGGGGCCGGGCCGCGGCCGAACCCCGCGACCGGAAGCCTCTCGGTTCACTCCGGGAGGGTGCGGAGTTGTCCACAGAGGTGGATTTCTCCACAGAACAACAGGCCTCACTGGTTCACGACCCGGGAGACATGGGAGGCTCTGTTCATTGCGAGCCTGAAGTCGAGGAGAGTGAATCCTTGCGGTCCAACGCCAACATTGCGGGACCGATGACCGATCCGGTCCCCGGTCCCCGTACCGAGTCGATGGGGGAAGATGTTTCACGTGAAACACCGCCTCCGATGGACGACACTCCGATCGGTCGTGCTGCCCAACTGGCAGTAGAGGCTCTGGGCCGTGCCGGCGAAGGTCTGCCGCGTCCCGAGCAGACCAGAGTCATGGTGGTCGCCAACCAGAAGGGCGGGGTGGGCAAGACGACCACGACCGTCAATCTTGCCGCTTCGCTGGCTCTGCACGGTGGCCGTGTGCTCGTGGTCGACCTCGACCCACAGGGCAACGCCTCCACCGCGCTGGGTATCGACCACCACGCCGAAGTCCCGTCCATTTACGACGTGCTGGTCGACAGCAGGCCACTCTCCGACGTCGTCCAGCCGGTCCCCGATGTCGAGGGGCTCTTCTGTGCACCCGCCACCATCGATCTCGCCGGTGCGGAGATCGAGCTGGTGTCTCTGGTGGCTCGCGAGAGTCGGCTGCAGCGAGCGATCCAGGCGTACGAGCAGCCGTTGGACTACATCCTCATCGACTGCCCGCCCTCGCTCGGTCTGCTGACCGTCAACGCGCTGGTCGCGGGCCAGGAGGTCCTCATCCCGATCCAGTGCGAGTACTACGCATTGGAGGGCCTGGGCCAACTGCTGCGCAACGTCGACCTGGTGCGGGGGCACCTCAACCCCGCCCTGCATGTGTCGACCATCCTGCTCACCATGTACGACGGCCGGACGCGCCTCGCGTCCCAGGTCGCGGACGAGGTGCGCACCCACTTCGGCGACGAGGTGCTGCGGACGAGCATTCCCCGCTCGGTCCGTATCTCCGAGGCGCCGAGCTACGGGCAGACGGTCCTGACCTACGATCCAGGATCTAGTGGTGCACTGTCCTATCTTGAGGCGGCACGAGAAATCGCGCTGAAGGGTGTCGGTGTCTCCTACGACGCGACACACGCGCACATCGGCGCACAGAACGACCCGAGCATGGTGGAGGGGATCCAGTGAGCGAGCGACGGAGGGGGTTGGGCCGTGGTCTCGGCGCACTGATCCCCGCTGCACCGACAGAGAAGCAGGTGGCTCAGGCTGCGATGGGGAGCGCTGCTTCGGCCTCCCCGGCAGCGGTGCCGGTACTGACCACGGACCGCGGGGTGGCCGCAGCCAAGGTGGCCACGCTGCCGGCCGTGTCACATGAAACCGAGGAGTCATCGGCGAGCACTCCCGCGGAGTTGCCGGCGGCTCCCGTGGGCGCTCACTTTGCTGAACTCCCCCTCGACTTCATCACGCCGAACCCGCGACAGCCGCGTGAGGTCTTCGACGAGGACGCGCTTCAGGAGCTGGTCACTTCCATCAAGGAGGTCGGTCTCCTCCAGCCTGTCGTCGTACGACAGCTTGGTCCCGCGCGTTACGAGCTCATCATGGGCGAGCGGCGCTGGCGGGCGTGCCGTGAGGCGGGGCTGGAAGCGATCCCGGCGATCGTCCGGGCCACCGATGACGAGAAGCTTCTCCTGGACGCCCTCCTGGAGAACCTGCACCGGGCGCAGCTGAACCCGCTGGAGGAGGCTGCCGCCTACGACCAGCTGCTGAAGGACTTCCACTGCACGCACGACCAGCTGGCGGACCGCATCGGTCGCTCCCGCCCGCAGGTCTCCAACACGCTGCGTCTGCTGAAGCTCTCGTCGGCGGTCCAGAAGCGGGTGGCTGCCGGGGTGCTGTCGGCGGGACATGCCAGGGCGCTGCTCTCCGTCGAGGACTCGGAGGAGCAGGATCGGCTGGCCCATCGAATCGTTGCTGAGGGACTCTCGGTGCGAGCTGTCGAGGAGATCGTGACCTTGATGGGCTCGCGGCCGCAGAAGGCCCAGAGGTCCAAGGGGCCGCGGGCCGGTGCGCTGGTCTCGCCGGCGCTGTCCGACCTTGCGACCCGCCTCTCGGATCGCTTCGAGACGCGAGTGAAGGTCGACCTCGGCCAGAAGAAGGGCAAGATCACCGTGGAGTTCGCCTCCATGGAGGACCTGGAGCGGATCCTCAGCAGCCTTGCTCCTGGAGAGGGACCGGTTCTTCAGAAGAGCCTTCTGGACGGTGACTCCGAGGACTCGGAGGACTGATTCTCAGGCCGCGGAGTGACAAGGCGTGGTCGGCAGGGCGGGCTGTGTCCCATGTGTACGGGACACGGCCCGCCCTTTGCTTTCAGGCGGTATCGGTGAAATCGCATCGTCGGTACGATGCGTTCGGGTATGGCCCATCCGATCGGCAGCACGTCTGAGGGGAGAGACGGGGGCTATGCGAACGGTCAGCCGCACCGGACTGGTGAGCGCGGGCCTTGGGCTGGGCGCGGTCGGCGGTTTCGTCGGCAGCCTGCTCAGGGAACGGAGCGCTCTGACTGCCGCCCGCGACGCGGCGGGCGAAGGAAGCGAGGAACAGCCTTTATGGGGCGCCGGCTCGTACCGCTCACGCTGGACAACCTTCAGGACCTCCCCAAGCGCTGTCGCGCGTGTGTCTTCTGGGAGTTGGATCCAGTCAGCGGCCAAGCAGCGATAAAGGCGGGAACGCCCGCGCTGGAGAAGGAAGCCTGGATTTCCGCCGTCCTGCTGGACTGGGGTTCCTGCGGAAGGGTCGTGTATGTGGACGATGTGCCGGTGGGCTTCGTGCTCTACGCCCCTCCGGCCTATGTCCCCCGCTCGACGGCTTTCCCCACGAGCCCGGTCTCGCCCGACGCGGTGCAGCTGATGACGTCGTTCATCATGCCGGGGTATCAGGGGCAGGGCCTTGGGCGTGTGATGGTGCAGACGGTGGCCAAGGATCTGTTGCGGCGGGGCTTCAAGGCGATTGAGGCGTTCGGCGACGCGCGTTGGAAGGAACCTGCCTGTCTGTTGCCCGCAGACCACCTTCTGGCGGTGGGTTTCAAGACGGTTCGGCCGCATCCCACGTACCCGCGCCTGCGACTGGAGTTGCGGACCACCCTCTCCTGGAAAGAGGACGTGGAGATGGCGCTGGACCGGTTGCTGGGGGCAGTTCAGAAGGAACCGGCACTGCGCCCGCTCTAACAGGATGGGGCCGGCCCTGCCGGGCCGGCCCCATCCTGTTTCACGTGAAACTTCACTCGGCGATGAAGTCCTCAAGGTCGCGAACGATCGCGGCCTTCGGCTTGGCGCCGACGATGGTCTTGGCGACCTCGCCACCCTGGTAGACGTTCAGCGTCGGAATGGACATGACGCCGTACTTGGCGGCCGTACCCGGGTTCTCGTCGATGTTCAGCTTGACGACCTCGATCTTGTCGCCGTACTCGGTGGCGATCGCCTCGAGGGACGGCGCGATCTGGCGGCACGGACCGCACCAGGCGGCCCAGAAGTCCACCAGAACAGGCTTGTCGCTCTTGAGGACGTCCTGCTCGAAGGAGTCGTCAGTCACATTCTTCAGGGTGCCGGCCACGGCGGGCTCCTTAACTGGTTGTGCGTGGGGTGGGTTGGGTCAGACAGAGGTCTTCTCGGGCTCGGCCTTCTCTCCGTCCGCGAGGGCGGCGAGGTACCGCTCGGCGTCGAGGGCGGCCGAGCAGCCGGTGCCGGCGGCGGTGATGGCCTGACGGTAGGTGTGGTCGACGACGTCACCTGCGCCGAAGACACCGGTCAGGTTCGTCCGAGTGGAGGGCGCCTCTACCTTCAGGTAACCCTCCTCGTCCAGCTCCAGCTGTCCCTTGAAGAGTTCGGTGCGCGGGTCGTGGCCGATCGCGATGAACAGGCCGGTCACCGCGAGGTCCGAGAACTCGCCGGTCTTGAGGTTGCGCAGCTTCAGACCGGCCAGCTTCTGGTCGCCCTGTACCTCGGCGACCTCACTGTCCCAGACGAACTTGATCTTCGGGTCCGCGAAGGCGCGTTCCTGCATCGCCTTGGAGGCGCGCAGGGTGTCCCGGCGGTGGACGATGGTCACGGACTTGGCGAAGCGTGAGAGGAAAGTGGCTTCCTCCATCGCGGTGTCGCCGCCACCGATCACGGCGATGTCCTGGTCCTTGAAGAAGAAGCCGTCACACGTGGCGCACCACGAGACGCCGCGACCCGACAGAGCGTCCTCGTTCGGCAGACCGAGCTTGCGGTGCTGCGAACCAGTGGTGACGATGACGGCCTTGGCCTTGTGAACGGTGCCGGCGGTGTCGGTGACGGTTTTGATGTCACCACTCAGGTCGACGGCGACGACGTCGTCCGGGATGAGCTCGGCTCCGAAGCGCTCGGCCTGGCCACGCATGTTGTCCATGAGCTCGGGGCCCATGATGCCGTCCTGGAAGCCCGGGAAGTTCTCCACCTCAGTGGTGTTCATCAGCGCACCACCCGCGGTGACGGCGCCCTCGAACACCAGCGGCTTCAGCGACGCGCGCGCGGTGTAGAGCGCCGCCGTGTAGCCGGCCGGCCCGGAGCCGATGATGATCACGTTACGGACGTCGGTCACGGATTGATTCCTCGTCTCTGGACAGCGTCGTAGAACCGGGGGAGCTCCTCTCAGAACTCTCACCCCACCCAACGGATCCTAAGGGTCGCGCATTCCCGCTGTGTCCGGGCACACGGAGAGACGTCACCGCTCGGGGTACCACGGGAGCCGAGAGGCGAAGCGTGTGCCTTCACGACTGAGTGCAGGACTCGCTCAGGACCGCGCGTAGGACTGCTTCAGCAGGACCTTGGCCTTGCCGACGGTCGGGTCTGCCACACAGGCCGTGTCCATGATGTAGGCCATCACGCGGGAGGTGTCGGACGTGTCGGGGAGCACCACGAGCAGGGCGTCCGTTCCCTTGTAGGTCCCCGGCTCGCTCGCGAGTGCAGAGTCGCTACGGCCGATGCCCTTCTGGACGCAGCCAGGCACCGGGATCGGGTCCTGAAGGATCTTGGGCTCGTTGCCCGGGACGGACTCCGCGCCCAGGGTGTGCGGCGAGCGGGATCCGCTTCCTCCGCTCCGGCGCGTGGCCAGCAGATCGGTGACCTGCTTCTCCAGCTTGCCCTCAGCGAAGGTGTCCGCAGAGGTGGAGTGCTGCCCACCCGCCTCGGGGCCGGACGGCTTGCCGTCGTTCATGGACGACAGCAGCACGGAGCCGAATCCCAGGGCGGCGGCCGTGAACACGGCCCCAAGAACGACCCCCCTGCGTCGGCTGCCCTTCTTACGCTTACGCCCCGGCCCGGTCGTCGAGACATGGGCGCGGCCCGAGGGACGGTCTGCTGTCGCCGATGTTTCACGTGAAACACGCGCGCTGCCGTCCGAGACCGTGGAGGAGTCGAGCTGGATTGTGGCGGCGACGGGCGGCTGCGGCTCCACAGCTTCGGGCGCCGTGGCGTGCAACAGGGCCTCCGCGGCGAGAGCGGCATCGATCCGGCTGGCGACGTCTGCGGGCATGCGTGGGGGGCCCGGCAGGGTTCCGAGCAACCCGCGGATTTCCTCCAGCGAGGCGTTGACGTCCGCGCAGAGTTCACACTCGTCCAGGTGCCGTCGTACGTCCGCGGCCCGTGACGGTTCGAGCAGGCCTTCGGTGAGGTCGGAGATCTCCGCGACGTCCGGGTGCCCGGCCGTCTCTGTCGTGGATGTCACGCTCGCCCACCTCCGCCCTTCACCGCGGCTGAATCGCTTGGCCCTGCGTCCGGGGGACCTGCCTCACGCGGTCCCGCTGCGGGTGGGACGGATGTCCCCTGCGTCCGGTTCCGCCCCGCGCCCGCCTGTCTGCCGTCGCCGGTGTTTTCCGGCCGCAGATGGGTGAGGAGGGGGAGGAGCCTGGCCCGGCCTCGGGCACAGCGACTCTTCACCGTCCCGGTCGGCACATCGAGCATGCCGGCGGCTTCCGCGACCGGATAGCCCTGCATGTCCACGAGGACGAGTGCGGCGCGCTGGTCGGGCGGAAGGGTGCCCAGTGCTTCCAACAGCTGACGGTGGAGATCGTTGCGCTCCGCGGGTGCCGAGGCCGACTCGTGCGGCTCCAGCAGCTGCTCCAGGCGCTCGGTGTCATCGACCGGCGACGTCTTGCGGGAGGCCGCCTTACGAGCGCGGTCCAGACACGCGTTCACCGTGATCCGGTGCAGCCAGGTGGTGACGGCCGACTGGCCCCGGAAGGTGTGGGCGGCCCGGTACGCCGACACGAGGGCGTCCTGGACGGCGTCAGCGGCCTCCTCGCGGTCACCCAGCGTCCGCAGGGCGACGGCCCAGAGCCGGTCGCGGTGTCGCCGCACGATCTCGCCGAAGGCCTCTGGATCGCCTTCTACGTGGAGGGCCAGGAGGTCCTGATCGCTCGTGTCGCCGTACGCGGTGTCATCTGCCATCGGGCCCCCTTCCCCTTGGCTACTGCTCAGCCAGTGAACTTCACGTCGGTGATGGCCTGCTTGTAGCCGGGATAGCTGTACGCGCTCGGATCCGCAGCCGAGTACGGCACAGCGGTGAGCCAGACGAGCACGTACTGCGTCTTCACCGGCTTGGTGACCTTCACCGTGGCCATCGTGCCGTTCGTGCTGACGTGGCCGATCTCCTTCATCGAGTCCAACGAGGGCGGCGTCAGCGAGTCGGCGGCGTACAGCTTGGCCGTCGTGTGGTTGCCGGAGTAGCGCAGCCCGATGTTGGCGCCGGAGAGCTCTTGCGCCGAACCCAGGTCGTAGACGATGCCCACACCTGGCTTGTAGGGCGCGAGGGGCGGCCCCTGCCGGAAGGTGCTCGTCTTCCAGTACGTCGACGTTTTGCCGTCGAAGGTCTTGTCCACGTCGCCCGGGTGCTGGGCGTCGCCCTTCGCCACGAACTCGCTGGCGCGCTCGATGCTCAGTGTCTTGACCGGCTTGGGAGCCGTGCTGTTCTTGTCGTTCCCGTCGGTCGGCTGCGTGTTGCCGGTGTCGTCGGGCTTGTCACTCTGGTCCATCAGCGCGTCCGCCAGCTGCCAACTGCCCAGGCCCAGCGCGGCGATGAGGAGGGCCGAGACGGCCCACTTCAACGCCCTGCCGGTACGGGTCTGCAGCGGGGGCGGCGGCGCGGGGACCGACTGGGTGGCACCCAGGTGCGCGGACGGGCGGCCGTAGGTGCCCTGCTGGTACGTCGTGCGCTGGTAGTCCGGCGGGGAGGTGAACGTGGGCTCCGGCGGACGGATGCGGGGCATCTCGGCGATCGCCTTGACCAGTTCCTCGGGCGTGGTGCACGGGGACTCGTGGCGGGAGGCGGTGGCGCCGTCGTTGGCCAGCGCCCGCATGGAGAGCTCGGACAGGCCGCGGTGGACACCCGCGCGCACCTGGTCCGGAGCGATGAGCCCGATGTCCTTGGGCAGGCCCGACAGACCGTAGGCATCGCTCTCGTACGGCCAGCGCTGGGTGAGCGCCGCGTACAGCAGGGCGCCGATCGCCTCCGTGTCGGTACGTTGCGGGGTCTCGGAACTGATGCCGCGCAGCGCCGCGTTCACGGCGAGGCCGCGGATGCGCCATTGACCGGTCGAGGTGCGCAGGACGGCGTTCGGGTTCAGCCGAAGGTGCGCCAGGCCCTCCCGGTGGGCGGCGGCCATGGCCGAGGAGATCTGGCTGACCATCTGGGAGGCGTCGTACACCTCCAGCGGGCCGGGGGCCAGCAGCGTGGACAGCTCGGTGGCGTCGGGAAGCCATTCGTGGACGACGTAGACGAGGTCGTTCTCCTCGACGGCGTCGAGGACCTGGACGAAGCGCGGATCGCCCAGCAGCGCGGAGGAGCGGGCCGCGGCCAGCACCGAGCGGGCCCGCGAGTGGTCCGCGGGCAAGAGGTGGACGCCGACGGCACGCCGCAGCTTCTCGTCCACGGCACGCCAACTGCTGAATCCGTCCAGACGGGTGACGCACTCCTCCAGGCGGTAGCGTCTGGCGAGCTTGTGACCGCTGTGCAGCTCCGGCGCTGAGGCCTTCCTGGGACTCTCGGTCCCGCCACTCCCCTGTGCCTCGACGTCTTCCGTGTCCCGCTCCCGGTTCTTGGCCACCCCGTCGGCCGTGGACTGGTCCGCCTTGGCGGTCAGCGGCTCGTCACCGCTGTTGTCTGCCACGTCGACGGCAGCCGTGCTCCGTTCCGCCACCGTCGTCCCTGCCTCCCCATCCATTGCGCGTCGTGTGACGCCGAAACCAATTGTGCCCACAGTCCGCTGCCATGCACGACACACGGTGGCGGACGATGGTTGTGCGCGAACCCCTGCGTCAGCGCCCCAGGCGGCCTCGCACCATGCCGACCAGCGAATTCAGCTCCTCGATGCGCATGCGGCGAGCGGCGACGAAGAAGACCCCGAGCAATACCGCGCCGCCTGCGATCAGGGCCGCGAAGGAGCCGAGGACGCCCTGCCCGAGCGAATGGGCGATGCCGTAGCAGGCAGCGCCGCTGAGCAGGGCAGCCGGCACCGAGGCGATGCCCAGTCTGGCGTACGTGCGCAGCACGCGATTGCCGTCCAGGTCGCCACCCAGCCGCTTCCGGAGTCGGTTCCAGGCGACACCGACACCGATCGCGTAGGCGAGACCGTACGAGGCGGACATGCCCACCACGGCCCAGCGGGGTGGCAGTACGACGTAACACAGTGCGGAGGCGGTCGCGTTGACCACGGCGACGATCACCGTGTTGTAGAAGGGAGTACGGGTGTCCTCGTAGGCGTAGAACGCGCGCAGGACGACGTACTGCACCGAGTACGGGATCAAGCCGAGGGCGAAGGCCATCAGCATGTACCCCATGTTGGTGGCCTCGCTGATGCCCGAGGAGCCGAAGATCAGCGTGCACATCGGGATGCCGAGCGCGAGGAAGCCGAAGGCGATCGGAACGATGGCGACGGCCGTGGTCCGCAGGCCCTGGGAGATGTCGTCGCGGACGGCTCCGGGGTCGTCCTCCGCCGCGGAGCGGGAGATGCGGGGCAGCAGGGCGGCCATCAGGGACACGGTGATGATGGCCTGCGGCAGGCCCCAGATCAGCTGGGCGTTGGCGTAGGCGGCGAAGCCGGTGCCGTCGACCGGGGAGTCGGTGCCCGCGGCGGTGGACAGCTGGGAGACGACGATCGCGCCGGCCTGGTTGGCGAGGACGAACAGGACCGTCCACTTGGCGAGCGTGACGGCCTTGCCGAGGCCGTGGCCCTTCCAGTCGAAGCGCAGCCGCAGCCGGAAGCCGGTCTCACGCAGGTACGGGATCATCGCCAGTGCCTGCACCACGAGACCGAGCAGGACGCCGATGCCGAGGAGACGCTGGCCCTCCGGCGGAATGGTCGTGACCTTCATGCCGGAGTCGGCCGCGGTGCCGTAGACCCACATGAACATGCCCAGCGTCACGATGATGACGATGTTGTTCAGGACGGGCGTCCACATCATCGCGCCGAACTTCCCGCGGGCGTTGAGGATCTGTCCCATCACCACGTGGACGCCCATGAAGAAGATCGAGGGCAGGAAGTAGCTGACGAAGGTGACGCCGACCTCGTTGGCCGCCGGGTCGCTGGCCACCGAGTCGGACAGCAACCGGATCAGGAACGGCGCGCCGAGGACCGCGAGGACGGTCAGTGCGCCGAGGGCCACCATCACGAGGGTCAGCAGCCGGTTGGCGTACGCCTCACCGCCGTCCTCGTCCTCCTTCATGGCGCGCACCAGCTGTGGCACGAAGACGGAGTTGAGGCCGCCGCCGACGGTCAGGATGTAGATCATCGTGGGCAGCTGGTAGGCGACCTGGAAGGTGTCGCCCAGCATGCCGACGCCGAGGGCGGAGACGATCAGCGCGGAGCGGATGAAGCCGGTGAGGCGGGAGACCATCGTGCCCGCCGCCATGACGGCGCTCGACTTCAGCAGTCCCGTGGCCCGGCCGCTCTTCTTCGCCGCGGGAGCGGCGGAAGCCGGTGCGGGCGCCGGTGCGGGCGCCGGTGCGGGTGCCGGGGCCGCCGGAGCGGGCACCTCAGGGGCGGGAGGGGTGGGTGCTGCCTGGTACTGGCCCTGAGGTGTCGCTGCCGGGTACTGGCCGAGGACGGGCGGTGTCGCTGCCGGGTACTGGCCCGCGTGCGGGGCCGGGGACGGGCCGGGCACCGGCGGGGGCTCGTACGGCGACTGGCCGCCGCCCTGCTGCTGGTCGCGGAAGAGGTGCGCGAAGGCATCCGGCTCGTGGTGCTCCTGGCCGGCCTGGCTCACCAGGTCGTCGACACCTACGAACTGGGTGGTGCGGGGGTCGTCGCCGTACGGCAGGTACTGGGTCGGGCCCTCCGGCTCGGGCGCCGGGGTCTGCGCCCACACGTTCGGGTCAGGGGCGTACGGCGACTGGGGAGGCTGGGCGTACAGGGGCTGCTGGGGCTGGTACGTGCCCGGGGCCGGCGGGGGGTGGGCGGCACGGTCGTAGAGCGCCTCGGCGACCGGATCCTGGGCGTAGATGTCCTGTGCCCGGTAGGGGTCCTGGTCGTAGGCGTCCTGGAGGTACATGTCGGCGGGGGACTGCGGCGGGACCTGGCCGTCCTGGGGCGGCGGGCCCTCGGGGTCGCCCGAGCCGCCCGCGGCCTGGCCGCGGTCACCGTCGTACGGCGCGTTCATGGTTACCCCACCTCATCGTCCCGGGCCCACCGGCCACGACATCCTCAACGGTCCACTCTCTCACTCGCGCCGGAAGGGTCGGCGCTTTCCGCTGCGGTGTCCGGTGCCGGGTCACTCGGCTGCTGCGGGTCGTCTGCCCGGGCCTGAGTGCCGGACTCTCCCTTGAGACGGTCATCGCCGCCGTCGGGGTTCTCCGGGACGGCGACGGCCTCGCCCGTCTCCTCGGGGCCGTCCTCCTCGGTCTCACGGGCGGCCGCCCGCTTGCGCTGGGTGTACATCCGGAAGCCGGCGAGAACGAGCAGGAGGAAACCGCCGCCGATGACCAGCATCACAGTGGCGGTGAACTCCGTGACCTTCACATCGAACCTGACGGGGTCCCCGTACATCTGCCCGTCTTCCGTGTACAGCTGGGCGACCACCCTTGCCTGACCGTTGGCCTTGGCCGTTGTGGGGAACTTCACCGTCTGGCTGTGGCCGCCGGAGACCTCGATGGGCTGCTCGTAGTAGGAGTCGTCGCCGATCTCCAGGCGCTTGGGGCTCAGTGAGGTGAGCCGCAGCACGAGGTGGTCCGCGCCCTGCACCAGGTTGTTCTGCACGGTCACCGGGATCGTGGCGCTGCGTCCGGAGAGCTTGGTCTCGGACTTGTCGATCAGCTTGACCTGATCGGTCAGCTCGTCCACGTACGCCTCGACGTCGTTGCGGAAGGAACTCGCCTCGGTGTTCCGGCCGCGCCAGGAGGTGGACATCTCGCGGTTCACGGCCCGCCCGAAGGGGGTCACCACCCGGGACTGGTCGCTGAGGATCACCTTGAAGTTGTCGAGCTTGTCCTGGGTGGTCGCGATCTCCATGAAGGCCGACCGAGGCAGCTCCTGCTTGCGCAGCGAGGAGGGGTACCTGGATGTCGACGGCACGGTCGTGGTGGCCGCCGGGTCCGGCTTGGCGGCGGCCGCCGCGGTGAGCTCCTGGGGCTCGGACCAGTTGCCGCCCTGCAGAGCGGTCAGAGCCTGAGCCATCGCCTGGGCCTGCGGCGCGGACGGCATGCGCTGGGGCGCGACGACGACGCTGCGCTGCTTGTGCGTCTGCAGGTCGAGGGCGAGGCTCTGAGCGAGGAAATCCTGCACGGCGCGCGTGGAGGCGGAGGCCTTCGTCAGGTCGCCCTGGAACGCTGTCGACAGCCGCGCGTCCGCGACGACCGCCGTGGTGCCGCCGCCGATGGGGCGGGCGGCCGAGGGCGTGTACGACAGGTTTCCCGTCTCCTGCAGGCTGTCGCTGCGAGCGATCACCTTGTCGGCGCCGGCGGAGGTGGCGACCTTCACGATCGATGGGTCCACCGCGCCCTCCACCGGCCAGGCGAAGTCGGTGCTGGGTGTCACATGGAGCACGGTCCGCACCGTGGTGGCGGCGACATCGGTGGCCTCGTTGAGATGGCTGAGGGAGCCGGTGACGCTTGTGCCGTTGTGTGCGAGGGAGGCGAGATCGGGGTCGGCGAAGGGGAGCGCGACGACCTCCTTGGCCGCTACGGCCTCCTGGAGCTCGGCGAGCCACTGCTTCGCGACCGCCTGATAGGTGCCTGCCCGCGTCGTGTCACCCGACCTGACCCGGTAGGTGCGGGTCATCGCGTCGACGGACGCCAGCAGGTCCGGGTCGATCACCCAGGTGACGTCGAGATCCTTGCCCAGTGACAGGAGCTGATCGAGGCGGCCGCCCGGGGAGATCTCCTTGGCGAGGTCGTCGTTGAGGAAGACCGGCGTCTGCTGCTCGTTCGACCCCGTCTCCGCAGTCATGTGGGTGGTGGAGATCAGGGGCCACAGGTACGTCGTCTTGGTCCTGGTGGCGGCCTCGTCGGACTGCCACGGCAGGAATGTCCGCTCCATGCCGAGGACCTGATCCCAGGGCTGCGCGGGCGTCTCTCCGGAGAGCGAGACGGCGAATTGGTAGACGCCGCTGTCGCCGAGGTCCAGTTCGTCGACCGGAACCGAGATGGAGAAGGGCTCGGCGACGCCCGGCGTCAGTTTGGAGAACTTCTCGATGTACTTGCCGCCGACCTCCGAGTCGGTGGCGGCCTGGATGTCGCTGCTGTTCTTGGCGGCGTTGTCGATGGCCGAGCGGGTGGTCAGCTCGGGTCCCACCCGTAGTCCCACGTGGGCGTCCGTGACGGCCTGCTTGCCGGTGTTGGTCACCGTGCCCGACACCGTGACCGTGTCGCCGTCCGTGGGGGCGCTGGGAGTGAGTGTGTCGAGGGACACGGAGACGGTGCCCGAGTCGGCGCCCAGCGCGGGCGTGGCGGCGGGCAGCTGCAGCAGTCCGGCCAGCAGGGGCGCCCCGGCGAGCAGAGCTCCGGTGCGCCGCAGCCAGCGGCGGGCAGGTGAGGCACTGGCCCCCTGGAAGTCTGCCGCCTCGGCCACGCGCTCGCCCGTCCCTCGTCGTCGTCAGTGGTCGTCGGAATGTGCGTCCACGCATGGTAACGATGCGCGCTGAGGGGAAGTGCCGCGGACTGCGCCACAAGATCGGCCAGGGACGCCGTGCTGTCCCGAATGTGCACGTATCCGTGGGGTCGCTTCCGTGCAGTTGGAGGGCAGGCCGTGCGCAGGGTCGGGTGGAGGGTCTGTGCGCATTTAATGGAGGCGCTCGCGGTCGCCCGGGCCACGTACCCTTTTCTGTTGTGCCGAACGCCAACGAAGACACCTCCAGTGCCCTGAGTCAGGTGCAGCACCGCGCGGTGAGTGAACTGCTGCGGGTTGCCCCTGTCGCCGACGATCTCGCCCGCCGCTTCCAGGAGGCCGGGTTCTCGCTCGCCCTGGTCGGCGGCTCGGTCCGGGACGCGTTGCTCGGCCGGCTCGGCAACGACCTGGACTTCACGACTGACGCTCGCCCCGAGGACGTACTGAAGATCGTGCGGCCGTGGGCGGACGCCGTGTGGGAGGTCGGGATCGCCTTCGGCACGGTCGGGGCGCAGAAGGACGGCTACCAGATCGAGGTGACCACGTACCGGTCGGAGGCGTACGACCGAACCTCACGCAAGCCGGAGGTGAGGTACGGCGACTCCATCGAGGAGGACCTGGTCCGTCGCGACTTCACCGTGAACGCGATGGCCGTCGCGCTGCCGGAGAAGAAGTTCATCGATCCCCACGGCGGGCGGGACGACCTCGCGGCGCGGCTGCTGCGTACTCCGGGCACCCCCGAGGAGTCCTTCTCGGACGACCCGCTGCGGATGATGCGGGCCGCACGCTTCGCGGCGCAGCTCGACTTCGAGGTCGCCCCTGAGGTCGTCACGGCCATGAAGGAGATGGCCGGGCGCATCGAGATCGTCTCGGCCGAGCGGGTCAGGGACGAACTGAACAAGCTGATCCTGTCCACGCACCCGCGCAAGGGCCTGACGCTGCTGGTGGATACCGGGCTCGCCCACTACGTGCTGCCCGAGCTTCCGGCGCTGCGCCTGGAGAGCGATGAGCATCACCGGCACAAGGACGTCTACGAGCACACGTTGATCGTCCTTGAGCAGGCCATCGCTCTGGAAGAGAGCGGCGCCGATCTGACCCTCCGCCTGGCCGCGCTGCTGCACGACATCGGCAAGCCGCGAACTCGTCGTTTCGAGAAGGACGGCAGGGTTTCCTTCCACCACCACGAGGTGGTGGGGGCGAAGATGACCAAGAAGCGCATGACCGCGCTGAAGTACTCCAACGACCTGGTGAAGGAGGTCTCGCGTCTCGTTGAACTTCACCTGCGCTTCCATGGCTACGGCACAGGTGAATGGACGGACTCCGCGGTCCGCCGCTATGTCCGTGACGCCGGCCCTCTGCTCGACCGCCTCCACAAACTGACCCGCTCGGACTGCACGACGCGCAACAAGCGCAAGGCCGCCGCGCTCTCGCGGGCTTATGACAGCCTGGAGCAGCGGATCACTCAGCTACAGGAGCAGGAGGAGCTGGACGCGATCCGTCCGGACCTCGACGGCAACCAGATCATGGAGATCCTGGGCATCAGCCCGGGCCCGGCCATCGGCCGCGCGTACCAGCACATGCTGGAGCTCCGGCTGGAGAACGGGCCCATGAAGCACGACGAGGCGGTGGCCGCGCTCAAGGAGTGGTGGGCCGCGCAGAGCTGAGGCCGTGAAACGGGTCATGTTTCACGTGAAACATGACCCGCGGCTTGCTAGGGCGGTGAGCTCGAACGCGTCGAGGGGCCCTGTTTCACGTGAAACACGGCTCCGACCACCCCGTAGACAACGGCGACCGTGACCACCAGCGGCACCGAGCGGCCATCTGGCGGGAGCATCAGAGCGGCGACGCCCGCGGCACCCACGAAGGCGACGTTGAAGAGCACGTCGTAGACGGAGAAGATCCTGCCCCGAAAGCCGTCGTCCACCGAGGACTGCACGATCGTGTCCGTTGCGATCTTCGCGCCCTGGGTGATCAGCCCCAGGACGAATGCTGCGACAAGCATGGGGGCTGTGGTGAAGGGGAGGCCGAGAGCGGGCTCCAGAACCGCGGCAGCAGCGGCACAGATGACGATCCATCGCGCGGGTCCGTACCGGCCCGCCGCCCAGGGCGTCACGACCGCGGCGGCGAAGAAACCGGCGCCGGAGAAACCCAGTGCCAGCCCCAGTAGGGCGAGACCGTCTTCGGGATCGGACGTCAGGGTGTATCGGCAGAGCATCAGCACCATGACCAGCAGGGCGCCGTAGCAGAACCGCATCAACGACATCGTGCCGAGCGCCCATGCGGCCTGCCTGCGCTCAGGAGCAGTGAGATGGCGCACCCCTGCCGCCAGGTCGCGGGCGGTACCGGTGAGAGCTGTCGACAGACGAGGCTGTACCAATTCAGGGTCGGGCCCCAGCAGTTCCGGTGCCATGCGTAATGAGGCGAGAGCTCCGCACAGATACAGCCCGGCTCCCAGGAGCACCACCGCCGCGTCGGAATCCGCGACCGCCAGCCGTACGACGAAGGCGAGACCGCCGCCAACGGTCGCGGCGAGTGTGCCGGCGGTCGGGGAGAGGGAGTTGGCGATCACCAGTCGCTCGGGGTCCACGACCCGGGGCAGCGCGGCGGACAGGCCGGCCAGGACGAAGCGGTTCACCGCGGTGACGCACAGCGCGGAGACGTAGAAGAGCCAGTCGGGAACATCGCTGACGATCAGGACGGCTGTGGCCGACGCCATCAGGGCGCGCACCAGGTTGCCGTACAGAAAGACCTGGCGACGGCGCCAGCGGTCCAGGAGGACGCCGGCGAAGGGGCCCACCAGGGAGTACGGGAGCAGCAGGATCGCCATCGCGGAGGCGATGGCGGTGGCCGAGGTCTGCTTCTCCGGTGAGAAGACGACGTAGGCGGCGAGTGCGATCTGGTAGACACCGTCGGCGCCCTGGGAGAGCAGGCGCACGACGAGCAGTCGTCGGAAGTTCCGGAGGCGGAGCAGGACGCGCAGATCACGCACGACGGGCATGGGGCACAGCCTCACATACGGAGAGGGTCCCCCGGGCAGTACCCACCCGGGGGACCCTCAACAGCTCTGGCAGGAGCGGTTCAGCTGTCTTGCTGGCGCGCAGCGCCTCGTCTCGCTAGCGCTCGACTTCGCCCTTGATGAACTTCTCGACGTTGTCGTAGGCCTC
Source organism: Streptomyces sp. NPDC006332 (assembly GCF_040612855.1). NCBI lineage: Bacteria > Bacillati > Actinomycetota > Actinomycetes > Kitasatosporales > Streptomycetaceae > Streptomyces > Streptomyces sp. NPDC006332. Next base: position 195,286 of record NZ_JBEXRA010000004.1, on the reverse strand, counting down.
GTCGTCGAAGTACTGGACCGGCGGGGACTTCATGAAGTACGAGGACGCCGAGAGGATCGGGCCGCCGATGCCACGGTCCTTGGCGATCTTCGCGGCGCGCAGCGCGTCGATGATGACGCCGGCGGAGTTCGGGGAGTCCCAGACCTCGAGCTTGTACTCCAGGTTCAGCGGGACGTCACCGAAGGCACGGCCCTCGAGACGGACGTACGCCCACTTGCGGTCGTCGAGCCAGGCCACGTAGTCCGAGGGACCGATGTGGACGTTCTTCGCGCCCATGTCACGGTCGGGGATCTGCGAGGTGACGGCCTGCGTCTTCGAGATCTTCTTCGACTCGAGGCGGTCGCGCTCCAGCATGTTCTTGAAGTCCATGTTGCCGCCCACGTTGAGCTGCATGGTGCGCTCAAGACGGACACCGCGGTCCTCGAACAGCTTTGCCATGACGCGGTGGGTGATCGTGGCGCCGACCTGCGACTTGATGTCGTCGCCGACGATCGGGACACCCGCCTCGGTGAACTTGTCGGCCCATTCCTTGGTGCCGGCGATGAAGACAGGGAGGGCGTTGACGAAGGCGACCTTGGCGTCGATGGCGCACTGGGCGTAGAACTTCGCCGCGTCCTCGGAGCCGACGGGCAGGTAGCAGACGAGGACATCGACTTCCCTGTCCTTGAGGACCTGGACGACGTCCACCGGGGCCTCGGCGGACTCCTCGATGGTCTCGCGGTAGTACTTGCCGAGGCCGTCGAGCGTGTGGCCACGCTGGACCGTGATGCCCTTGTTCGGGACGTCGCAGATCTTGATGGTGTTGTTCTCGCTGGCCCCGATGGCGTCCGAGAGGTCGAGGCCGACCTTCTTCGCGTCGACGTCGAACGCGGCGACGAACTGGACGTCACCGACGTGGTAGTCGCCGAACTGGACGTGCATCAGGCCGGGGACCTTCGACGCCGGGTCGGCGTCCTTGTAGTACTCGACTCCCTGCACCAACGACGCGGCACAGTTGCCCACGCCGACGATGGCTACGCGCACCGAACCCATTCCGGTTGCTCCCTGTGTGTACGAGTGAGGCCCTGGCAGGGGCCTCACATGGTGGTGTCGCCGGGCGTATCCGGACCGGGGGTGTCCCCCGTCCGGGGCAGAACGCCCGGCGCTCCCTCTGTGGTGTCACGAGCGGGCTCTCCATGGCCGGGGCCCTTGAGGTCACGGCCCGCCCGCTCGCTCTCGATGAGCTCGTTCAGCCAGCGCACTTCGCGCTCCACGGACTCCATCCCGTGGCGCTGCAGCTCAAGCGTGTAGTCGTCGAGGCGATCCCGGGTGCGCGCCAGGGAGGCGCTCATCTTCTCCAGGCGTTCCTCGAGCCGACTGCGACGGCCCTCAAGGACGCGCATGCGCACATCACGAGAGGTCTGCCCGAAGAAGGCGAAGCGAGCAGCGAAGTGCTCGTCCTCGTACGCGTCGGGCCCGGTCTGCGAGAGGAGCTCCTCGAAGTGCTCCTTACCTTCCGCCGTCAACCGATAGACGATTTTCGCCCGACGCCCTGCGAGTGGTGCGGCGAGGGCGTCCTCGGAGGTGTGCCCCGGCTCCTCGATCAACCAGCCGTTGGCGACCAGGGTCTTGAGGCAGGGGTACAAGGTCCCGTAGCTGAACGCACGGAACACCCCCAGCGAGGTGTTGAGTCGCTTGCGCAGCTCATAGCCATGCATCGGGGACTCGCGGAGCAGGCCGAGTACGGCGAACTCAAGGATCCCGGAACGCCGGCTCATGGTCGCCTCCTCCCTGTCGCGGTCGGGCCGTGACGGACTTTATGCCGAGCTGATGTATCGACTCGATACATCACGACGATAGAACGGCCTTACGGATGCGACAAGTGGGGGGATGGTGAACGGGATCACATCACTGATTCACGGGGAGTGAGTTGCCTGAATTCGGGTGGACTTCGGAACCAGGCAGGTTTTCAGGGTGCGTAGTCTGTGCGCCATGCACACCACCGGGAACCAAGTGACGCCAGGGGGGCGTCGTTGTCCTCGGTGCAGTACGGGTGAATGCGAGACCGACCACATCCGTACTTCGGGGGGACCGGAAACCAGCCGCCGTTTCCAGGCGCGCAAGGGTGCGCCTGCCCGAGGAGTAGTCGTTCCATGAGCGAGCACCGTCGCAAACCGCCGCAGCCGCAGGGAGGCGGACGTGCCGCGGCCCGACGCGGCCAGTCCGGCTCGTCCCCAGGCCGCCGCGCGGCACCGCGAGGCGCCAACGGATCTCCGTCCGGCTCCTATGGGACCAGTTCCCACGAGTCGGATCCCAATGGTCCGGGAGGTGAGCGTCCGTACGGCGGCCGCGCCGAGTCCCGTCGGGCCACACAGAGAAGTGGCGGCGGCCGGCGCAGAGCGGCCGAACCCGGCGGACGCGGTGGCCCCAACGGGCCCGGTCGTGGCCGCGCGGCCGCTTCCGACCGGAAGCGGATCATCGACTACCCGCGCGCCGGCAAGTACGGCGCGGCGCGCTGGGTGCCGTCGTGGAAGCTGGTCACCGGGCTGTTCATCGGGTTCTTCGGCAGCATGGTGGCCGTCGCGGGCATCGGGTACGCCATGGTCACGGTCCCGAACCTTGCCGACACCGCGAGGGCCCAGAACAACGTCTACTACTGGTCCGACAAGTCCGAAATGGTCGCCACGGGCGGTGAGACGAACCGTCAGGAGATCAACCTCGCGCAGATCCCCAAGGCGATGCAGAACGCCGTGATCTCGCAGGAGAACAAGACCTTCTACACCGACAGCGGCATCGACCCCAAGGGCATCGCCCGCGCCGTGCTCAACATGGCCAGGGGCGGTGAGACGCAGGGTGGCTCCACCATCACCCAGCAGTACGTGAAGAACGCGATGCTCGACGACCAGTCGCAGACCCTCTCGCGCAAGTTCAAGGAGATCTTCGTCTCGGTCAAGGTGGGCTCCACCGTGTCCAAGGACAAGATCATGGAGGGCTACCTGAACTCCGCGTACTACGGTCGCGGGGCCTACGGCATCCAGGCGGCCGCGCGAGCCTACTTCGACAAGAACGCCGACAAGCTGAACCCGGGCGAGTGCGCCTTCCTGTCGGCGATGCTCAAGGGCGCCACGTACTACGACCCCGCAGGAGCGACCAGCTTCGACCCGGCCGCCACCCCGGACGCCAACAAGAAGCGGGCCCTGCGGCAGATGCAGAACACCCTCGACAAGATGGTCCAGTACGGGCATCTGGACGCCGCGACGCGCGCCAAGTACACCGACCTCCCCGTGGTGAAGAACCCGCGCTCGAACAACGCGCTGAGTGGCCAGGTCGGCTATCTGGTCGACCTGGCCAACGCCTCACTGGTCCGGAACAGCGCCAAGACGGGAATCACCGAGCGGAGGCTGCGGGAGGGCGGCCTGTCGATCTACACGACCTTCGACAAGAAGAAGGTCAACGAGCTGAAAACCGCGGTCGAGAACGTTCAGAAGAAGAACATCAAGCCCAAGGAGCGCCCGGACACGGACAAATACGTCCAGTTCGGTGGCGCTTCCGTGGACCCGGAGACCGGCGCCATCAAGGCCATCTACGGCGGTGAGGACGCCACGAAGCACTTCACCAACAACGCCGATGTGACCGGTGCCCAGGTCGGCTCGACGTTCAAGCCGTTCGTGCTCGCGGCGGCGATGAAGTGGGGCGTCCGGGACAAGGACCTCCCGGAGAACCAGGCCCAGGACGAGCGGACCAAGGTCAACCCGCAGAGCCTGTACAGCGGCCAGAACGATCTCAAGATCAAGAACTACGACGGATCGATCTGGAAGAACGAGAACGGCAAGGAGTGGCTCCAGGAGAACGACGGCAAGCAGTCGTACGGCTCTCCCCCGGGCTACCAGATCAACCTCCGTGAGGCCATGAGGGAGTCCGTGAACTCCGCCTTCGTGCAGCTGGGCATGGACGTCGGGCTGGACAAGGTGAAGGAGTCGGCGGAGGACGCGGGTCTCCTGCCGGGCAGCCTGACCGGGACCGGCTACCCGTCCTTCTCCATCGGCATCTCCGACCCGAGCGCGATCCGTATGGCGGGCGCGTACGCCACCTTCGCGGCCAGTGGACAGCAGCGGGAGCCCTTCTCCGTCCTGAAGGTCACGGGCAAGGACGGCGCGGTCTACACCCACGAGGACGAGACAAGGCAAGCGTTCGAGGCAGACGTCGCCGACAACGTGACGGACGTGCTCAAGACCGTGGTCAAGTCCGGCACAGGTACCAACGCCCAGCTGAGCGACCGTCAGGTGGCGGGCAAGACGGGTACCACCGACGGCAACAAGTCCGCCTGGTTCGTGGGCTACACCCCACAGCTGTCCACGTCGATCAGCATGTTCCGCTACGACGACAACGAGAAGAGCAAGAACCGCACGTTCCTGAAGATGTACGGCACGGGTGGGCAGGAGAAGATCCACGGCGCCTCGTTCCCGTCCGAGATCTGGCACGACTACATGGAGCAGGCGCTGAAGGGCACGAAGCCGCTGCCCTTCCCGACGCCGACGCCCATCGGCAAGGTCATCAACGACCTTCCGAGCCCCACTCCGACCCCCACCGTCAGCGACACCCCGACGGCGAGCCCGACACCGAGCCCGACGCCCAGTGAGTCGGAGGCCTCCCCGACGCCGACGCCGAGCGAGTCCTGCCAGTTCGAGTGGCAGTGCACCGGCGAGACGGACGACCCGGTCACCGGCGGCACCGACGGGGGCGTGACGTCCTCACCCTCGGCCACGGAGTCGCAGGGCAACACCAGGGGCAACGGCAACGGAGGCCTCTTCGGAGGCCCGGCGGGCTGATCCCGGCCGGACCGGAGTACGGCCTCCGTCCGGGTAGTTGAAGTCAAGGGTGGCCGCCACGCATTCACCGCGTGGCGGCCACCCTTGATTCATTTCAGGGGGTGGGCAGGGGCGCCCGGACCGTTGGATCGACAAGCTGGCGTCACCGACAAGCTGATGTGACGGACGAGCCGACCGGGTGTGCGAGCCCACCGGCCGGACAAACCGAACGGGCGTGCTATCCGGCCGACCGGACGAGCCCGTCGACTGGACGACCCCACCCGCCGGCCAAGCTGTCCAGACCCGCCCTGCCCTGGCCGGCCCGCGCGCTCCCGCCGTCGTGGAACAGGACGGGCCAGGCATCCCTCCCCGGACCCCGCACCGGTCCTCAGGCGCATACGGCAGGATGTGCGACATGCCCAGCGCAGAATCGACGCAAGCGAGCGTGCACGAGCCGGAGCCGGTACGGCCGACGAAGGAGGACGCGGTCGCCGCGGCCGGGAGTGAGCTGATCGGCGGCCCCCTCGGTCGGCGCGCTCTGCTCGGTGCGTCCTATTGGACTCCCGTCCGGGTGATCGCGCTGGTGGCGATCGGCATGTTCGTCCTCGGCCTGGTCCAGAAGGCACCCTGCTACAACGGCGCCTGGTTCTTCGGCGCCAGTTCGCAGTACACGCACGCCTGCTACTCCGACATCCCGCACCTGTACCAGGGGCGTGGTTTCGCCGACGGGCTCGTCCCCTACTTCGACAAGCTGCCCGGCGACATGCAGTACCTCGAATACCCGGTGCTCACCGGTGTCTTCATGGAGGTCGCCTCGTGGCTGACACCCGGCAGCGGCACCATCCAGGACCAGGAGCAGTGGTACTGGATGGTCAACGCCGGGATGCTGCTGGCGTGCGCCGCCGTCATCGCCGTATGCGTGACCCGTACGCATGCCCGGCGCCCCTGGGACGGCCTGCTGGTCGCCCTGGCGCCGGCCTTCGCCCTGACCGCCACCATCAACTGGGACCTCCTGGCGGTCGCTCTGACGGCCGCCGCGATGCTGATGTGGTCACGGGGCCGATCCCTCGCCTTCGGCGTCCTGCTGGGCCTCGCCACGGCCGCCAAGCTCTATCCGTTCCTGCTGCTCGGCCCCCTGCTGCTGCTGTGCTGGCGCGCGGGCAAATGGCGGCAGTTCGGCACGGCCCTGGCGGGGGCGGTGGTCGCCTGGCTGGTGGTGAACCTGCCGGTGATGATCTTCGCCTTCGACGGCTGGTCGAAGTTCTACACGTTCAGCCAGGAGCGGGGCGTCGACTTCGGTTCCTTCTGGCTGATCTGGGCGCAGAACTCGAACGACCCGCCCAGCACCGACTCCGTCAACACCATGGCCACACTGCTGATGCTGCTGTGCTGCGCCGGCGTCGCGGCCCTGGCCCTGACCGCTCCGCGCCGTCCACGCTTCGCCCAGCTGGCCTTCCTGATCGTCGCGGCCTTCATCCTCACCAACAAGGTGTACTCACCGCAGTACGTCCTGTGGCTGGTGCCGCTGGCCGCCCTGGCCCGGCCGAAGTGGCGGGACTTCCTGATCTGGCAGGCCTGCGAGGTGGCCTACTTCCTGGGGATCTGGATGTATCTCGCGTACACCAGCAGCGGAGACGCTCACAAGGGCCTGCCGACCGACGGCTACCACTGGGCCATCGCGCTGCACCTGCTGGGCACGCTGTACCTGTGTGTGATGGTCGTGCGTGACATCCTCATGCCCGAGCGGGACGTGGTGCGTCTGGCCGGCGACGACGACCCCTCGGGCGGCGTCCTCGACGGTGCGGAGGACGTCTTCGTCCTGGGTCCTTCCGCGCATCCGCCGCGGCACGCGGCCCACTTCGACGGGCCTCAGGTGGAATGGGGCAGCGGAGCCGGGTCGCCCACGCCGCCTTCCACAGAGAGTTCGCCCTGAGCGAACGCCGTGCAGGCCGGCTCGGATCGCCCATGGGGAAGGCCGTACACGAACCTCCGTGTACGGCCTTCCGGTTGTCCGGGAGCGCTCAGCGGTCGACGATCCGGTCGAACTGCGTGGTGGTGTGCCGCAGATGGGCCACGAGCTCGTCGCCCACCTTCGGCTCCGCGGCGTCGGTTGGCACGAACAGGATCGACACCTGCATGTGCGGAGGCTCGGCGAACCAGCGCTGCTTGCCGCCCCAGACGAACGGAGAAAGGTTCCGGTTGACTGTCGCGAGGCCGGCGCGGGCGACGCCCTTGGCCCGCGGCATGACGCCGTGCAGCGCCTTGGGGGCCTCCAGCCCCACCCCGTGCGACGTTCCGCCCGCCACGACCACCAGGAAGCCGTCGGAGGCGGCCTTCTGCTGCCGGTAGCCGAAGCGGTCGCCCTTGGCCACGCGCGTGACGTCCAGGACGGCACCGCGGTACTCGGTGGCCTCGTGGTCGCCCAGCCACAGGCGGGTACCGATACGGGCGCGGAAGCGGGTCTGCGGGAACTGCTGCTGGAGCCGGGCGAGGTCCTCGGCCTTGAGGTGGCTGACGAACATCGTGTGCAGCGGCAGCCGGGCCGCGCGCAGCCGGTCCATCCAGCCGATGACCTCCTCGACGGCGTCCGAGCCGTCGGTGCGGTCCAGCGGCAGGTGGATGGCGAAGCCCTCCAGGCGGACGTTCTCTATGGCCGAGTGCAGCTGGGGCAGGTCCTGCTCGCTGATGCCGTGGCGCTTCATCGAGGACATCACCTCGATGACCACCCGCGCGCCCACCAGGCCGTAGACCCCGTCGATGGAGGACACCGAGCGGATGACCCGGTCGGGCAGCGGTACCGGCTCCTCGCCGCGCCGGTACGGCGTCAGCACCAGCAGGTCACCGCCGAACCAGTCCCTGATCCGGGCGGCCTCGTACGTCGTGCCCACGGCGAGGACGTCAGAGCCGAGGCGTGTGGCCTCCTCCGCCAGTCGCTCGTGACCGAAGCCGTAGCCGTTGCCCTTGCAGACGGGTACGAGCCCCGGGAACTGCTCCTGCACGTGCTTGTGGTGCGCCCGCCAGCGCGCGGTGTCGACGTAGAGCGTGAGCGCCATGGCCGGACCTGGAACCTTTCTCGGGGCTGCGGTGTATCAGAGGTATGGAAGGTGTGGAAGCGAGGAACGCGACGTCAGCGGCGCGACATGTAGATGTCGAGGGCCTTGTGGAGCAGCTTGTTCAGCGGGAAGTCCCACTCGCCGAGGTACTCCGCGGCCTGGCCGCCCGTGCCCACCTTGAACTGGATCAGACCGAACAGGTGGTCGGTCTCGTCCAGCGAGTCGGAGATGCCCCGCAGGTCGTAGACGGTCGCACCGAGCGCGTAGGCGTCGCGGAGCATCCGCCACTGCATCGCGTTCGAGGGCCGGACCTCGCGGCCGATGTTGTCGGAGGCGCCATAGGAGTACCAGACGTGCCCGCCGACGATCAGCATCGTCGCCGCCGACAGGTTCACGCCGTTGTGCCGGGCGAAGTACAGCCGCATGCGGTTGGGGTCCTCGCTGTTGAGGGCCGTCCACATGCGCTGGAAGTACGACAGCGGGCGCGGCCGGAAGTGGTCGCGCACGGCGGTGATCTCGTACAGCCGCTGCCATTCCTCCAGGTCGTGGTAGCCGCCCTGGACGACCTCGACACCCGCCTTCTCGGCCTTCTTGATGTTGCGGCGCCACAGCTGGTTGAAGTTCTTGTGGACCTCTTCCAGGGAACGGTTCGCCAGCGGAACCTGATAGACGTAGCGGGGCTGTACGTCTCCGAAGCCGGCGCCCCCGTCCTCGCCCTGCTGCCAGCCCATACGGCGCAGCTTGTCCGCCACCTCGAAGGCGCGCGGCTCGATGAAGTCGGCCTCGATGTCCCGCAGTCGCTTCACATCAGGGCTCTGGATGCCGGCCTTGATGGAGGGGGCCTCCCAGCGCCGGATGATGACCGGCGGGCCCATCTTCACGGAGAACGCGCCCTGTTGCTTGAGGTGCGCGAGCATCGGTTCCAGCCACTCGGTCAGATTTGGCGCGAACCAGTTGATGACCGGGCCCTCGGGCAGGTAGGCGAGATAGCGCTTGATCTTGGGCAGCTGCCGATAGAGGACGAGCCCCGCGCCGACCATGTCGCCGGTACGGTCGTCGAACCAGCCGAGGCTCTCGGAACGCCACTCCGCCTTGACATCTGCCCAGGCCGGAACCTGCATGTGGCTCGCCGACGGCAGGCTCTGGATGTATGCCAGATGCTGCTCGCGACTGATCGTCCTCAGGGTCAGGCTCATTCGGGGCGCTCCTCGGGCTGGTGTGTCCCCATGGATACAGGGGCTCCGGCTCTCGCGGCGAAGCCTACTGCGCTTGAGGAGCGCCCCGACTGGGCATACGGCACCTTCGCCCCGGCCTGTGAGCCGCCGGGCGTACCGCGGTGCCTTATGGGAGGTGTGGAGTGTGCCGTCCGTGGCGTCAGAAGACCCCGCCGAAGAGACCGCCGTGCGCCATGCCGAGGAAGAAGCCGACCCCGGATGCGCCGAGGCCGAGGATCAGTCCGAAGCGTTCCCGGGTCGTGACCGAGATCCACTGCCCGTACGCACCGGTGAGGATGCCCACCAGACCGGTCCAGGAGCTGAGCAGGTGCAGGTTGTCGAACATCGCCGTGACGAACGAAGTGATACCCAGTACCAGGGTCACCGCGAGCAGGGTGTCCTGAAGAGGGTGGGACTTGCCGTCCGTGGCGAACAGTCCTCCGACGGTGTTGGGTCGCAATGCTTGTGCCATGGGGCACCTCCTGCGAAAGGCGGCGCATCGTAGCGCCATACACACCCGATGTGTACAGATTGACGGTCCAGGCGGCCGGATTTCAACCGTTAGCCGGTCTGCGGGTAGGCTGTACCGTCTGCACCGGTGTCTGCCCACGTCCTGGCCTGAGGACTCCTCCGAGGAACCCTCGATTGTCAGTGGCGGCCGATACCGTTGCGTACGCATCACGACCCTCCTGCCACGGAACGACCGTGGCCGCTGAGTCCAAAGGAGGTGGGTTCCACATGCGTCACTACGAGGTGATGGTCATCCTCGACCCCGATCTGGAGGAGCGCGCTGTCGCCCCCCTGATCGAGAACTTCCTCTCCGTCGTCCGTGAGGGCAACGGAAAGGTCGAGAAGGTCGACACCTGGGGCCGTCGTCGGCTCTCGTACGAGATCAAGAAGAAGCCCGAGGGCATCTACTCGGTCATCGACCTGCAGGCCGAGCCTGCGGTCGTCAAGGAGCTCGACCGCCAGATGAACCTGAACGAGTCGGTCCTCCGGACCAAGGTCCTCCGCCCCGAGACCCACTGAGCTCTCCCGCTCAGCTGATTCCGGGATTCGAGTAGCAGCACTAGCAGCCAGCAGCAAACCCGCCGAGAGGTTCCCCATGGCAGGCGAGACCGTCATCACGGTCGTCGGCAATCTTGTCGACGACCCCGAGCTGCGCTTCACCCCCTCTGGTGCGGCGGTCGCGAAGTTCCGTGTCGCGTCCACTCCCCGCACCTTCGACCGTCAGACCAACGAGTGGAAGGACGGCGAGAGCCTGTTCCTGACCTGCTCGGTCTGGCGTCAGGCGGCGGAGAACGTCGCTGAGTCGCTCCAGCGAGGCATGCGCGTCATCGTGCAGGGCCGGCTGAAGCAGCGGTCCTACGAGGACCGCGAGGGCGTCAAGCGCACGGTCTACGAACTGGACGTCGAGGAAGTCGGCGCCAGCCTGCGCAACGCCACGGCCAAGGTCACCAAGACCACCGGCCGCGGTGGGCAGGGCCAGGGCGGTTACGGCGGCGGTGGCAGTGGCGCCCAGGGTGGTGGCAGCTGGGGCGGAGGCTCCGGCGGCGGCCAGCAGGGTGGCGGCGCAGCTCCCGCCGACGACCCGTGGGCGACCGGCGCTCCTGCCGGTGGCAACCAGGGCGGTGGCGGCGGCTGGGGTGGAAACTCCGGCGGCAGCGGCGGCGGCTACTCGGACGAGCCCCCCTTCTAGGCCCTCGGGCCCAGGGTGGGTCGTACCCACACTTCTTGATCACACAGGAGATACACCATGGCGAAGCCGCCTGTGCGCAAGCCGAAGAAGAAGGTCTGCGCTTTCTGCAAGGACAAGGTCACGTACGTGGACTACAAGGACACGAACATGCTGCGGAAGTTCATTTCCGACCGCGGCAAGATCCGTGCCCGCCGCGTGACCGGCAACTGCACGCAGCACCAGCGTGACGTCGCCACGGCCGTGAAGAACAGCCGTGAGATGGCGCTGCTGCCCTACACCTCCACCGCGCGATAAGGGAAGGGTGACTGACAGATGAAGATCATCCTCACCCACGAGGTCTCCGGCCTCGGTGCCGCGGGCGACGTCGTCGACGTCAAGGACGGTTACGCTCGCAACTACCTGATCCCGCGGAAGTTCGCTATCCGCTGGACCAAGGGTGGCGAGAAGGACGTCGAGCAGATTCGTCGTGCTCGCAAGATCCACGAGATCCAGACCATCGAGCAGGCCAACTCCGTGAAGGCCCAGCTCGAGGGTGTCAAGGTCCGTCTGGCCGTCCGCTCCGGCGACGCCGGTCGTCTCTTCGGTTCCGTCACCCCGGCCGACATCGCTTCCGCGATCAAGGCTTCCGGTGGCCCCGAGGTCGACAAGCGCCGCATTGAGCTGGGCACGCCGATCAAGACGCTGGGCGCCCACGAGACGTCGGTGCGTCTGCACCCCGAGGTTGCCGCCAAGGTCAACATCGAGGTCGTCTCGGCCTGATCGCCGTATGTCGGCTGAACAGCCGAGAAGGGGCCGCATCCGTCAGGGTGCGGCCCCTTCTGCATGCTGAGGTGTCCGGGCCTGCCCTACACGCAGGTCATGTTTCACGTGAAACGGTCAGCGCACGGCGCCCGTCACCAGCCAGCGCCCTGAGCGGGAACGAAGCCAGAGGGTCAGCATCCGGACCGTCATCATCAGCGTCATCGCTCCCCAGACGGCTGTGAGGCCGCCGCCCACCGCAGGGACGAGCAGGGCTACGGGGGTGAAGACCACCAGGGTGAGAACCATCGCCCACGCGAGATACGGCCCGTCGCCCGCTCCCATCAGGACCCCGTCGAGGACGAAGACGATCCCGCAGATCGGCTGGGAGAGCGCCACCATGAGAAGGGCCGGCAGGGCCGCGTCAGTGACGATCGGGTCACTGGTGAACAGAGGCAGGAAGAGTGGTCGCGCGATGACCACCAGCAGACCGAGCACGACGCCGGCCGCGATGCCCCACTCCACCATGCGGCGGCAGACGGCCCGGGCACCTTGGGGGTCGTCGGCGCCCAGATGGCGCCCGATGATGGCCTGCCCAGCGATCGCGATCGCGTCGAGGGCGAAGGCCATCAGACTCCACAGGGACAGGATGATCTGGTGTGCCGCGATATCGGCGTCGCCGAGGCGGGCCGCGACAGCCGTGGCGATCATCAGGATCGCTCGCAGGGAGAGCGTGCGAACCAGCAAGGGAACACCGGCTTGAGCGGAGGCGCGAATCCCGGCGGCGTCGGGGCGGAGGGAGGCTCCGTGCTGACGGGCGCCGCGGACGACGACCACCAGGTAGGCGGCGGCCATGCCGCACTGGGCGATGACGGTGCCCCATGCGGAACCCGCGATGCCGAGGTCGGCGCCATATACGAGGCCCACGTTGAGGGCGGCGTTGGCAAGGAAACCCGCGATGGCGACGTAGAGAGGTGTCCGTGTGTCCTGCAGTCCGCGCAGGACACCGGTCGCGGCCAGGACAACCAGCATGGCCGGTATGCCGAAGGACGAGATCCGCAGGTAGGTCGTCGCGTACGGGGCCGCGGTGTCGGAGGCGCCGAAGAGTTCCACGATCGCCGGCGCCGCGGGCAGGACGACCGCGATGACCATGGCACCGAGCAGCAGCGCGAGCCAGATGCCGTCCATGCCCTGACGGATCGCGGCTGCGCGATCGCCCGCGCCGACGCGCCGGGCGACGGCGGCTGTGGTGGCGTAAGCGAGGAAGACGAAGATGCTGACAGCTGTCGTGAGGAGAGCCGAGGCGACACCGAGTCCGGCGAGTTGTGCCGTGCCCAGATGGCCGACGATGGCGCTGTCGGCAAGGACGAAAAGCGGCTCGGCGACGAGTGCGCCGAAGGCCGGAACGGCCAGAGCGACGATCTCTCGATCGTGCCGTCGCCGGGCAGCCCTGACGGGCGCGGGAGCCTGTGTCATGGGCATCAATCTAATCATCCACAGGTAAGAGATACAACACGTTACTGACCCTTACTTCAGTGACGTTGGCGCCCACGCTGCGATGTGACTTCAGATGATCTTGGTCCGACTGGGGAAGTTTTTCTTCTACACAGCCAGTGGACGGTAAACATGCAGCTCAGAGCGGTTGTCGCGGGGTGGGTTGAAGCTTGTTCACAGGCCTGTCCACCGGGTCGTGCACAGGTTTTGTGGAGTTCTCCACAGCATCTGGGCCGTCGTCCACATGGCCTGTGGATAACCAGATTGGCTGACGGTGCCCGCGGGCCTACGGTGGTCCGGCGCCCACTCCGTCCGTCGGCCTGAAAGTCATCACAGAACCGACGCGCCAGCACCGGAGTTGGGCCTCTCACTTGTCAGTGCCGTGCCGTAGAAAAGAGGGGCACGGCAGAGGTCCGCTTGCGCGGACGGGAGGAGGTGGCTCGGGTGAGCATTTCCGAGCCCTTGGACGATCCTTGGGCCGACAGTGGTCCCAGTGATCGTCTGCCTTCTTCCCGTAGACGCGGCAACGGAACCCGGGGCCGGGACGAGCAACACGACCGCGGCGGGGAGAACGGGGCCTGGGACGGCGGTGGTTCGGCCTTCGAACGTGTGCCGCCGCAGGACCTCGATGCCGAGCAGTCCGTCCTCGGCGGCATGCTCCTGTCCAAGGACGCCATCGCCGACGTCGTGGAGATCCTGAAGGGCCACGACTTCTACAAACCCGCCCACGAGACCGTCTACCAGGCGATCCTCGATGTCTACGCCAAGGGCGAGCCGGCCGACCCCATCACGATCGCCGCCGAGCTCACCAAGCGCGGTGAGATCAACAAGGTCGGCGGCGCATCGTACCTGCACACTCTCGTCCAGACCGTGCCGACGGCGGCCAACGCCGAGTACTACGCGGAGATCGTCCACGAACGGGCGGTGCTGCGCCGCCTAGTCGAGGCCGGTACCCGCATCACGCAGATGGGATACGCGGCAGAGGACGACGTCGACGAGATCGTCAACCGCGCCCAGGCGGAGATCTACGCGGTCACCGAGCAGCGCACCAGCGAGGACTATCTGCCGCTCGGCGACATCATGGAGGGTGCCCTCGACGAGATCGAGGCGATCGGTTCACGCAGTGGCGAGATGACCGGCGTGCCCACCGGCTTCACCGACCTCGACTCGCTCACCAACGGCCTGCACCCGGGCCAGATGATCGTCATCGCGGCCCGCCCCGCCATGGGCAAGTCCACGCTCGCGCTCGACTTCGCCCGTGCGGCGTCGATCAAGAACAACCTGCCCAGCGTCATCTTCTCCCTCGAAATGGGGCGCAATGAGATCGCCATGCGTCTGCTGTCGGCCGAGGCGAGAGTCGCGCTGCACCACATGCGTTCCGGCACCATGACGGACGATGACTGGACCCGCCTGGCACGCCGGATGCCCGAGGTGTCGTCCGCTCCGCTCTACATCGACGACTCCCCGAACCTGTCGATGATGGAGATTCGCGCGAAGTGCCGTCGGCTGAAGCAGCGCAACGACATCAAGCTCGTGATCATCGACTACCTCCAGCTGATGCAGGCCGGTGGTTCGAAGCGTTCCGAGAGCCGTCAGCAGGAGGTCTCGGACATGTCCCGTAACCTCAAGCTCCTGGCCAAGGAACTCGAGGTCCCGGTGATCGCGCTCTCGCAGCTCAACCGTGGCCCAGAGCAGCGCACGGACAAGAAGCCGATGGTGTCCGACCTGCGTGAGTCCGGCTCCATCGAGCAGGACGCGGACATGGTGATCCTGCTGCACCGTGAGGACGCCTACGAGAAGGAGTCGCCGCGCGCCGGCGAGGCGGACATCATCGTGGGCAAGCACCGTAACGGCCCTACGGCCACGATCACGGTCGCCTTCCAGGGCCACTACTCCCGGTTCGTGGACATGGCGCAGACCTGATCCGGGTCCTGATCCGACTGGGGTGGCCGGCGTCGGTTCCTCTCCGGCGGGCTACACTGTGCGGCCATGAATACCGGGACGGCATCGCGCCACACACGGATGGGTGACCCGGTGCTTCTCTGAGCGCCGTACGGGCCGGTGTGGGCCCCCCGTTTGATCTACGTGCATGCGCTGCTGCGCGGGCTCCGCCTCCGTCGTGTTGATCGCAAGCTCAACACATCAACCACGACAGGAGAGTTCATGCCCACCAAGACGCTGCTGATTCCCACCACGGACGGCCAGGCCGACGCCTTCGCAGCCTTCCCCGACCGCGCCGAGCGGCATCCGGGGGTGCTCATGTACGCGGATGGTTTCGGTATCCGGCCGGTGCTGCGGGAGATGGCCCGCCAACTGGCCGGGCACGGCTACTACGTGCTCGTCCCCAACTCCTTCTACCGGCACGGACCGACACCGGTGATCGAACTTCCCGAGTACATCGGTGAAGAGGCTCGGCCCGCGGTCTTCGCCCAGCTGATGCCCCTGATCGAGGCGCACACCGCCGAACATGTCCTGAGCGATGCCGAGGCCTACCTCAGGTTCCTCACCGCCCAGCCGGAGGTCGGCGCGGGACCGGTCGCGGTGACCGGCTACTGCATAGGTGGCCTCTACGCGATGCGCACCGCTGCCGCCCACCCCGGCCAGGTGGCGGCCGTCGCCGGATTCCACAGCCCCGTGAGCGCCGACGGACCCGAAAGGGACCGGCTCCTCGAAAGGATCACCGCCGAGATCCACCTCGGCCACGCCGAAACCGATATGACGCCCGAGGCTCTCGGCGAGCTCAACCAGGCCCTGGACACAGCCGGTGTCAGCTATACCTCCGAGATCTACCCCGGCACCCTCCACGGCTTCACCATGTCCGACACCGACGCCTTCAACCCCGCCGCACTGCAGCACCACTGGGACCGCCTGCTCCCTCTCCTCGACCGCACACTGGCCAAGAGCTGAGGCCACGGCTCCGAAACCAAACCTGAAGGGCGGCGGCTGCCTCGCTGTCTTCCCGGGTAGGTGTGACGAGCTGTTATTCGCCACCTGAGGCAGTCTCAGCGCAGGGCTCTTCCTGTTCGGCAATGCCCGCGAGGAGCCCCATGAGCCGTGCCAACCTCGGCAAGGTCGTCCTGCTGCCCTGACGGTGAAGCCCAGAGGCAGACCAAATGAAGTCGACGCACGCGGGGCCCACGGGGTGGACTGGTGGCATGACGACACCTCAGGAAGAGCTGCTGCCCGGTACACGCCGTGCCTTGCTGCACCGGATCGCCGTGGCTCAGGCCGAAGGGCGATCCCCCTCACTGGTCGCCACAGTGGTGCGGGGCGGGCGAGCCGTGTGGCACGGCTCGCGGACCTCGGTGGACGGACACGGCCCCGACGAGGACGTGCAGTACCGGATCGGTTCGATCACCAAGACGTTCACTGCTGTTCTCGTCCTGCGGCTGCGCGACCAAGGCGTGCTGGACCTCAGCGACCCGTTGGAGAAGCATCTGCCGGGCACCGGGGCGGGTGAGGCCACGGTTGCCGAACTTCTTTCCCACACGGGTGGGTTGGCGGCCGAGTCGCCCGCGCCATGGTGGGAACGCACCCCGGGGACCCTGCGGCAGAAGCTCACCGACGTCCTGGGCGAGCAGCCCTTCCGGCACCCGATCGGGCGCCGCTTCCACTACTCCAATCCGGGCTACACGTTGTTGGGAGCGCTCGTCGAAAAGCTGCGTGGGGCTCCATGGGAGGAGGTATTGAGGCGCGAAGTGCTCGAACCTCTGAACCTCCGCCGCACGAGTGTGCAGCCGCAGGCGCCCCATGCCGGCGGTTGGGCGGTGCATCCCTGGGCGGATGCGATGCTCCCGGAGCCGACTGAGGACCTGGGCCGGATGGCACCGGCCGGTCAACTGTGGTCGACGACAGGTGATTTGGCGCTCTTCGCTGCCTTCCTCACCAAGGGGGACGACCGGGTGCTCGGCGCGCGGAGCGTGGAGGAGATGCGCACTCCGGCAGCACCGACGGAGGTCGTGGATCTCGTGGACGGTGCCACCTACGGGCTTGGCTTGCAGATCCAGCACCGGGACGGCCGAGTGCTCGTGGGGCACTCGGGTTCGCTGCCGGGGTTTCTGGCCAACCTCACCATCAGCGTGACGGACGATGTCGCGGCGGTTGTCCTGGCCAATTGCACCTCCGGGCCACTGCTGGCCGGCGTGGGGGCCGATCTCGTTCGGATCGTCGCCGAGGCTGAGCCGCGGATTCCCGATCCGTGGCAACCCCTGGTCGAAGTCGACGCGTCGGTCATGGAATTGGTCGGCCAGTGGTACTGGGGGACCCATGCCTTCGGTCTGCGACTGATGGCCGACGGACTCGTCTCACTGGAGCCGCTGTCCGGCAACGGCCGCCGTTCGCGGCTCCGTGCCAACGGCGACGGCACCTGGACCGGCCTGGAGGGCTACTACGCCGGAGAGCTCCTGAAGGTCGTACGGCGGCCGGACGGATCCGTGAGCCACCTCGACCTCGGGTCGTTCGTGTTCACGCGTCAGCCGTACGAGGAGGGGCCCTCCGTGCCGGGTGGGGTGGACCCCGAGGGGTGGCGGGGGATCGGTTAGACGCCCTCGCGCATGGGGGTCTGTTTCACGTGAAACAGACCCCCATGTCAGCAGTGGCGCCGATCTCACAGGTGGAGCTTGAAACCAACGTGTGAGGCCGTGAAGCCGAGCCGTTCGTAGAAGCGGTGGGCGTCCGACCGCGTGTTGTCCGAGGTCAGTTGAACCAGTTGGCAGTCCTGGCGGCGGGATTCGTCGATGGCCCACTCGATGAGCCGCGTGCCCAGGCCGCTGCCACGCTCATCGGCGTGGATGCGTACACCTTCGATGATCGACCTGGTGGAGCCGCGCCGGGACAGTCCGGGGATGACCGTGAGCTGAAGCGTGCCGACGACGCGGCCTTCGCGTACGGCGACGACCAGGTGCTGGTGAGGGTCGGACGACAGACGCTCCAGAGCCGCCAGGTACGGGGTCAGGTCATCTGGTGATTCCCGTTGGGCGCCCAGAGGGTCGTCAGCGAGCATCGCGACGATCGCGGGCACGTCGACCCTCGTGGCGGCCCGTATCTCAAGATCTTCCATGGGCGCACCCTAGGTGCGGGGCGTCACCGCGGGACAGCCCGCCTCCGAAGTACATTCGTTTGCAGGTAAAGCGCGTCTGCAACTATTGTGTCTGTGCATTACGTGCTCTTGCAATCGTTTGGAAGGGGTCCCTCCATGCCGCTCGCGTTTCTTGCCCTCGCGATCGGAGCCTTCGGAATCGGAACCACCGAGTTCGTGATCATGGGCTTGCTGCCGGAGGTCGCGGGCGGTTTCGGTGTCTCCATCCCCACCGCCGGTTTTCTGGTGACCGGCTACGCCGTCGGTGTCATGCTCGGCGCCCCGCTGATGACCGTGCTGGGCACGAAGGTCTCCCGCAAGCGGATGCTGATGCTGCTGATGGGTCTGTTCATCCTCGGCAATCTGCTCTCCGCCCTTGCCCCGGTATTCGCCGTCATGCTGATCGGCCGTGTGGTGGCCTCGCTCGCCCACGGGGCGTTCTTCGGTATCGGCTCGGTTGTCGCGGCCGACCTGGTCGCACCCGACAAGAAGGCCGGCGCCATCGCGATGATGTTCACCGGTCTGACCGTGGCCAACGTGGTCGGTGTTCCGCTCGGCACGCTCGTCGGGCAGTCCGCCGGCTGGCGCGTCACCTTCGGGCTGGTCGCGGCCCTGGGGATCGTCGGCCTGTTCGGTGTCGCCCAGCTCGTTCCCGACATACCCAAGGCGGAGGGCGTGCACCTGCGGCATGAACTGGCCGCATTCAAGAACGCGCAGGTACTGCTCGCGATGGCGATGACCGTCCTCGGTTTCGGTGGAGTCTTCGCGGCCATCACCTACATCGCGCCGATGATGACCCAAGTCACCGGCTTCGCGGACGGCTCGGTCACCTGGCTGCTGGTGCTCTTCGGCCTCGGCATGGTCGGCGGAAACCTCATCGGCGGAACGTACGCGGACCGGGCTCTGATGCCGATGCTGTACGTCTCCCTGGGTGGACTTGCCGTCGTACTCGCGCTCTTCAGCCTCACCGCCCACCACAAGGTCCTGGCGGCCGTCACCATCGTGCTGATCGGTGCTCTGGGCTTCGCCACCGTGCCGCCCTTGCAGAAGCGTGTCCTCGATCAGGCGCACGGAGCCCCGACGCTGGCCTCGGCCGTGAACATCGGTGCCTTCAACCTCGGTAACGCGCTCTCCGCCTGGCTCGGCGGCCTCGTCATCTCGGCCGGGCTCGGCTACACCGCCCCCACCTGGGTCGGCGCCGCCCTGGCCGTGAGCGCTCTGCTGCTCGCGCTGCTCTCGGCCGCTCTGGAGCGCCGCGGCAGCAGGCCCAGCGCGGTGGTCCGGCAGGGTGCGCCGACGGACCAGCCCGCCGCCGCCCGCCACTGATCCGTGCAGGCCACCGCGCGCCGGTTCCTGGAACCTCCGGGGACCGGCGTCGTTCTGTCGGCGTGTCTCAGCCTGCCGCCACTGTCAGCGGGGCGAACCGCCGGCTCCAGTCACCGGGCAGTTCCGCGACGCCGTACGCCATGACCGCGTTGAAGGCCGCGGACACCAGGCCCCGCTCCTTCGCCCATGCCAACAGCTCTTCGTGCCGTACGTCGATGTCCGTGCGCAGTGGGCGGTCGGAGTGGGCGGCGAGGGAAGCGAGCAAGGCCTGTGCGGTCCGGGTGTCGCGGGCGATCAGCGGGCCGACGACATGGGTGTCCATGTTGGGCCACGCGCCCGCGTACCCGATGACCCGCCCGTTCTTCTCGGCAACGCGCAACTGGTCGGCGAAGGCGGGCAGACGGGTGATGATGTGGGTGCGGTCGGCGCCGAACACTTCCTCATCGAGTCGGAGGATGCTGGTGAGGTCTTCGGCGGTGGCCGGGCGGGTGGCGATCCCGGGGTGCGTCCCGTCCGGTGTGAAGTGGCCCTTCAGCATCTCGGCCCGGCCGATGACCTTGAACCCGAGTTCTTCGTAGAGCGGGCGGCCGTTCGGCGTAGCGTGCAGGGTCAGCGGTGTGGTGCCCATGGCCGAGACGACGTGCTGCATGAGTCGGCGCCCGACGCCCTGGCGGGCATGCCGTTCGGCGACCAGAACCATTCCGATGGCAGCGAGGTCGGGTCGGTCCTGCAGACCGTACTCGGTGACGACGCACGCGGCGACGAGCCCGCCTCCGGGGTCATCGATGCCATAGCCCTTCCCGGCGGTGAGGAGGAGGCCCCACTTGTGTTCCTCGCGTGGCCACCCCCGGTCCTCGGACAAGTCGGCGCACGCGCTGTGATCACGAAGCGTCAGACGGCGGATGGGCAGAGCGCTGGAGGAAGGAGTCGGCACGCACGTCAGGCTGTCCGAGGTGTGCCCTCGACGTCTACCTGTTTCCGCAGGGACGTATGAGCTTTTGGCCATGTCGTAGCCAACCCCACAGTGTCGTAAGAGGCGCTGGGTGTTTCACGTGAAACATCGACGAACGGAGTCTGTCCGCAGACAGACGACCGAGAAGCGGAAAATGCGCCCCGCTAGCCTCAGGGCATGGCGAGACTGCATCTCTTCGACCTCGATGGCACGTTGTTGCACGGATCCACGGCACCGGTGGAGATTTCCCGGCAACTCGGTCTGGAAGCCGAGACCGTGGCGCTCGACCAAGCCATGGGGGCGGGCCTGATCGGGCCTCGCGAGTATGCGGCGGAGGTGTACGCATTGTGGGCCGACCTCACCGAGGCTCATGTGGCGGCGGCCTTCGACGGCGCACCGTGGTTGGCCCGGATCCGCGAGGTCTGGGCGGAGATCAGAGAAGTGGGTGACTACTGTGCCGTGGTCTCACTCTCCCCGTCCTTCTTCGTGGAACGACTCATCGGCTGGGGTGCGCACGCGGCGCACGGTTCTCTTTTTCCCGCAGTGCCCTTCAAGGAACCGGTGGATCCTGCCGGAGCCCTCAGCGCGGCGGCCAAGGTGCGGATCGCCGACCGGCTGTGCGAGGAATTCGCTGTCGCGCGGGCCGACTGCGTCGCGTACGGCGACTCGCAATCTGACAGGGACCTGTTCGGAATGGTGCCGGTCTCCGTCGCGGTCAATGCGGACCGTCATCTGTCCGGCCTCGCAACCCACTCCTACATGGGGAGGGATCTGTGGGAAGCATATGAATTGGTACGGCACGCCCGATAATTGATGGAATTGATGGTTCGCTCGCCACTCAATTCGTGGTGGAGGAGGCGGGACTTGTGTGCAGACCGTCGGCCGGTATGGTCGACTCCGGTTCGGGTCGGGGTGAGGTGTACATCCTGTGCATCCTGTGCGGACCCGGAGCAAGGCATTGCAGCTTAGCGGGACGGAGTGATTGAAGACCCGTATTTCCGGTTATGCGACCGGGGCGCGCCTACCGCGGTGGGAGGCTGCGGTGAGAGTCCTGCGGGCAATGTCACACTCTCGCCTTACTTGTCCGTACGGGACCGGAACACGGGTTGAATGTGGCCGCATCGGCTGCGGCAGCGAACGGGGAAGCACGCCGTCTGTGGGGGAAAGCAGGCACTTTCACCGAGGAAGTGCGCAGACCGACCGAAAGATGTTCGAGGCGAGGCACACCATGGACGCTCCGACCACCACGTCGGCCGACAACGGCACGTCCAGCGGCGGAGGCGGCTGGTTCACGCCGCACAAGCAGCCGACGTCGCCCGGCGGTGAACGGGAGGCGGCAGAGGGCAGCCGCCTTGCGGCGATGCGCCCGGTGGGCAGGACCACGGCAGGAACCGGCACGACCCCCCAAGCGGAGGGATCCAGCCAGTCCGCAACGGACGACGCGCAGCGGCCACCCGCGCCGACCGCTGAACCTTCCGACCCGGCAGCGGACGACCTGCCGCCGCCCCTGACAGTCCCGGAACCGGCCCTGACGGGCGCCGTCGGCTCACCGCCGGCCGCACGCGAGGCCCCCTCGACAGCGCCCCCCGCTTTCACCTCCGCCGCCGCTGTCACCGCCTCGACCCCGGCGCCGCCCGCCAACGCCGGGCCCGCGGTGGCCCCGCCCACCGAAGCCGAACTCACCGAAGAACCACCCGCCGGTCGGCGTGTCCCGGTCCAGCGTCCGGCCCCGGCCGAGGACGCCTCTCCGGACGCCGTCCTCATCCGCAGGACCATGGCCGAGATCGGCCCGGTCGCCGACAAGGTCACGTCGTACTTCTACGCACTCCTCTTCGTGCGACACCCCGACCTCCGACCGCTGTTCCCGGCGGCGATGGACGCCCAGCGGGACCGCCTGCTGAAGGCCCTGCTCACTGCGGCCGAGCACATCGACAACTCGAAGGTCCTCGTCGACTACCTGCAGAACCTCGGCCGCGGCCACCGCAAGTACGGCACTCGGGCCGAGCACTATCCGGCGGTCGGCGAATGCCTGATCGGCGCCCTGAGCAAGTACGCCTCCCGGTGGGACGCGGAGACTGAAGCCGCCTGGGTCCGTGCGTACACGACCATCTCGCAGGTCATGATCGACGCGGCGGCCGCGGACGAACTGCGTGCTCCGGCCTGGTGGCACGCCGAGGTCGTCTCACACGATCTGAGAACGCCGGATGTCGCGGTCGTCACCGTCCGCCCCGACCAGCCCTACCCCTTCCTCGCCGGCCAGTACGCGAGCCTGGAGACCCCGTGGTGGCCACGGATCTGGCGACACTACTCCTTCGCCTGCGCACCCCGCTCGGACGGTCTGCTGTCGTTCCACGTGAAGGCCGTCCCGGCGGGCTGGGTCTCCAACGCCCTGGTGCACCGCGCCCGTCCCGGTGACATCGTCCGGCTCGGCCCGCCGGCAGGTTCGATGACCGTGGACCACACCTCCGACAGCGGACTGCTCTGCCTGGGCGGCGGCACCGGCATCGCGCCCATCAAGGCGCTGGTGGAGGACCTGGCCGAGCACGGGGAGCGTCGACCGGTCGAGGTGTTCTACGGCGCTCGTACCAACCACGACCTCTACGACATCGACACGATGCTCAGGCTTCAGCAGAACCACCACTGGCTCTCGGTCCGCGCGGTCGTCGACCAGCAGGCGCATCTCCAGCTCCCCGACGCCATACGCGAGTACGGTCCGTGGAACGAGTACGACGTCTATGTGTCGGGACCGCCCGGCATGATCCGCAGCGGGGTGAGCGCCCTCAAAGACATCGGCGTCCCGTTCGAGCGCATACGCCATGACTCGTTGGAGGAGCTCGTCGCCGCTCAGTGAGCCCGGCCGCGGTCAGTCAGGTCCGAACCGTCAGCTGAGGCCGACGCCTGTCACCCCAGGTCAGGTGCGTGCATGGCGCGTACGCCTTCGATGTTGCCGTCCAGGTAGTGCCGCAGGGACAGCGGCACGAGATGGACGGATGCGATGCCGATCCGGGTGAAGGGCACCCGCACGATCTCGTACTCGCCGATGGGCTCGTCCACCTCAGGACCGTGGCGCAGAGCGGGATCCATCGATTCCAGATGGCAGACGAAGAAGTGCTGCACCTTCACGCCGGTGGCACCGCCGTCCTCGCCGATGTGCTCGACCGTGTCGACGAAGCACGGCACCACGTCGGTGACCTTGGCGCCGAGTTCCTCGTACACCTCGCGGTGGAGGGCGTCGACGACGGTCGGGTCGTCCGGCTCGACCCCGCCGCCGGGAGTGAGCCAGTAGGGATCCGTACCAGGCTTGGTGCGCTTGATCAGGATCAGGTCGTCACCGTCCAGCAGGACGGCGCGTGCGGTGCGCTTGACCACGGGTCGGACGGTCATGGGAGGAATGTGGCCCCGTTGGTTCCACGTGAAACATCGCGAGATGTCACCGGGTGAATCCAGCCTGTCACCAGCGGAAATCGAGGCTCAGCACCAGTCGCCGGCAGTACGGAGAAGCCACTCGTGTGCCCGTGCGATATGCGGCATCACGAGCGTTCCGGTTCGGACCGACAGGAAGTACGTGCGTAGCGGTGGCACCGCGGGATCGTGCAGCGCGACGACGTCACCGCGCCGCAGAGCGGTGGCGCACAGATAGCGGGGCAGCACGGCGAGCCCGGCGCCCGCGGCCGCGCACGCCAGGGCCGCACGCAGGTCCGGGACGATCACGGTGCCGGGGGCGGCGGGGCGGGAGTCGAAGACGGAGGCCCAGTAGCGGGAGACGAAAGGTAACGACTCGTGGACCTCGACGACCGGGACGCTCTCCAGCGCGTGTGCCCCCTTGAGTGCCAGAACGTTCTCCAGCGCTCGTGTGCCTCTGCGGCGGGGTTTCCCGGAGCCGAGCAGTTCGACCCACCGTGGAGCGGCGACCAGGACGTGTTCCTCGTCGCAGAGCGGAGTCGCCGTGAGCAGACCGCCGCGCGGACGGGCCGTACTGATGGCCAGATCATGATGTCCGGCGGCCAGCCCCTCCAAGGCTTCCTCGGCGTTCCCGAAGGAGGTGCGCAGCGCGAAACCCTGGCCGTCCTCGCCGGTCAACGCGGTGAGCGCCGGTAACGCCCGCTCGGCGGTGAACTCGGGAGGTCCGACGAGATGCAGGGTGCGCAGGGAGGACTCGTCGTCGAGACCGGTCTCGGCGATCTCCACCAGGGCGTCGAGGTGCGGAGCCGCCTTGTGGGCGAGTTCGTCGCCGATGGTCGTCGGAGTCACTCCGCGGGCCTGCCGCAGGAACAGGGGGCGCCCCACTTGCCGCTCCAGCGTGCGGATCTGCGAGGTGACAGCTGGCTGGGACAGTCCGAGCAGAGCGGCGGCGCGGGTGAAGGAACCGGCCCGGTGCACCGTCACAAAGGTGCGCAGCAAGGCCAGATCCATGGCGAACGCCCTCCCCTTCCCCTTCTCCCCCTCTGAGGCAGGGCCCAACTATAAATATGTCGATAGGCCTCTGTCGCTACTGTGATTGGACACTGACACAGAGTCAACTAGCCTTGGTCGGGTGGTTCTTCGCGCGCAGAACCAGGGACGGTCCGAGCCACGAGGGGGGAGGCTCGGACCGTCCGTTGTAGGTGGGTGTATGACGCGAACGGGGCGGGTGCGGCGTGGTCAGGGTGCCGAGGCATCCAACGCACGCAGCACATCGGCCACCAGGTCCTCAGGATCCTCGGCGCCGACCGAGAAACGGATGAAGCCCTCCGCCACGGCGTCGCCGCCCCACCGCCCACGCCGCTCGGCCGTAGACCGTACCCCGCCGAAACTGGTCGCCTCGTCCACCAGCCGCAGCGATTCGAGGAAACGGTCGGCGCGCGCGCGAGTGGCCAGCGTGAAGGAGACAACGCAGCCGTAGCGGCGCATCTGTCGCGAGGCGACCTGGTGCGAGGGGTCCTCCGGCAGCCCGGGATAACGCAGCCCGGTCACCTCGGGTCGCTCCCGCAGTGCCTCGGCGAGCGCCAGAGCGGTCGCGTTCTGCCGGTCGACCCGCAGGTGCAGCGTGGCGATCGAACGGTGCGCGAGCCAGGCCTCCATGGGTCCCGCGATCGCCCCGACGATCTTCCGCCAACGGCGTACGGCGGCCATGGTCTCGGCGTCGCGACCGGTGACGTATCCCAGGAGTACATCGCCGTGGCCGGTCAGCTGCTTGGTGCCGCTGGCCACGGAGAAGTCGGCGCCCAGCTCCAGTGGGCGCTGCCCCAGCGGTGTCGCGAGCGTGTTGTCGACCGCCACCAGGGCGCCGCGCGCGTGTGCCGCTTTGACGAGCCGTCGGATGTCGCACACGTCGAGCCCGGGATTCGACGGGCTCTCGATCCACAGCAGCTTCGCGCCGTCGAGGACATCGAGTTGAGCGTCGTTGCCGGTCGGCGCGGTCCGCACCTCGATGCCGTACGCCTCCAACTGGGCGCGCACCAGCGGCAGCGCCTGGTAACCGTCGTCGGGCAGGACAACCGCGTCCCCCGCGCGCAGCTGTGAGAACAGCACCGACGAGATGGCGGCCATCCCGGAGGCGAAGACGAGCGTCTCGACGCCGTCCTGCCCGGGAGCCTCCAGACCGCCGATCGCGCGCTCCAGCAGGGTCCAGGTGGGGTTGTCGTCGCGGCCGTAGCCGTACGGACCCGTCACCTCACCCGGCAGATGGAAGTGCGCGGCGAACACGGGGCCGGGCAGGCTCGGCTCGTGCTTGACCGGCTCGGGCAGCCCGGCCCGTACCGCGCGCGTGCCGTCCCCGGCGCCCGGAGAACCCGTCGCGCCGATCTCGTCGCCCTTGCCGGAGCCGCTCATGCTGCCCGCCCCTCCGCGTCCTCGCGTACCGCCGCGAGCAGCCCTTCGCTCGCCGCCTCCACCATCTCGAGGCACTCCTCGAAGCCGTCCATGTCCCCGTAATAGGGGTCGGGCACATCGAGGTCGGCGCCCGCGGCGGGATCGTAGGAACGCAGCAGCCGTACCTTGTCCGCGTCCTTCGGGGTGGGTGCGAGGCGGCGCAGTGCCCCGAGGTGGCCGGAGTCGAGGGCGATGACGAGGTCGAGGTGGGAGAACCAGGAGGGCTGGAACTGCCGGGCGGTGTGTGTGCCGTCGTAGCCGTTGTCCACCAGAACGGTCACGGTACGCGGGTCGGCACCGTCACCCTCGTGCCAGCCGCCCGTTCCGGCGCTGTCGATCTCCACCAGGCTGTCGAGCCCGGCCTCCCGCACGCGGGCACGGAAGACCGACTCTGCCATCGGGGAACGGCAGATGTTGCCGGTGCAGACGAAGCAGACGCGGTAGGTCATGGTGTGTTCAGTCCTCGTCGGGCAGGACGACGTGGAGCGCCCACGACACGATCGAGATGATCAGGCCGCCCAGGACGGCCGTCCAGAAGCCCTCCACGTGGAAGCTGAGGTCGAGCTTGTCGGCCAGCCACGAGGTGAGCAGCAACATCAGGGCGTTGACCACCAGGGTGATCAGGCCGAGGGTCAGGATGAACAGCGGGAAGGTGAGTACCTTCACGATGGGCTTGACCAGGAAGTTCACCAGGCCGAAGACCAGGGCGACGAGTATCAGTGTCCAGATCTTCCTGCCGGTGCTGTCACCTGTCAGGGTGATCTTGTCCAGCAGCCAGACGGCGACCGCCAGGGCGCCCGCGTTGGCGATCGTCTTGACTACAAAATTTCTCATGTGTCTGATCGTGGCAGACGAGATCGGTTACGAGTACGGGCAGGGGCGGACTAAGTAGATGAAGGCATTCCGGTTGGATGAACTGGAGGCGGAGCGCGCCGCCAACGACGGCGCGTACCTGCAGTTTCTGCGGGAGCGGAACATGTCGGTCGGGCTGTACGCCCTCGACGCGGGCGAGCGCGACCCCCAGCAACCGCACAACCAGGACGAGGTGTACTTCGTCGTCAGCGGTCGCGCGGCGATCACCGTCGGCATGGAGACCACCGAGGTGGCGCGGGGCAGCGTGGTGTACGTACCGGCCGGTGTCGCACACAAGTTCCACCACATCAGCGAGGACCTCAGGGTGCTGGTGGTGTTCTCTCCGCCCGAGAGGTGACCCGCGACGTCGGGGTTCCCTAGGGGATCAGTCAGGGGCGGACAAGGGATGCGAGGCGCCCGCCGGCCACTTCCTCGCCCTAGCATCGAGTGCAGGACATTGGAAGATCCGGCACCCAGAGCGCCGGGCGTGGACAGGTATCGGAGAGGTTGGGGCGATGCGAGAGATCTTCGCGGGACTGCCGTGGTGGGTCAAGTGGGTGGCGGTGCCGGTCATCGCCCTGGTCGTGTTCGGTGGGCTGATCGCCAGCGTCGTCGGATTCGTCATCGGACTGCTGTTCAAGGTGCTGGTCTTCGTGGCGCTGGTCGGCGGACTGATCTACGTCGTACGGAAGTTCACCTCCAGTTCCTCGTCACGCAGCGACTGGTGATCGCCCGGTGCGACCGGGCCGTCTCGGGCGACGAATGAGAGGTTCACGCAGGGCAACCGGCGATCGGTAACAGGAATCACCGGTTCCCTCGCGCGAGGGAAGTTTCCCGGGCAGGCCGTCTGTGAGCGACGAGGGGCGATTAGAGTCCGGACGCGTCGCGGGGGACGACCCCCCGTGAGCGGCGTACCAGCCCTCCCGTGTTCCCCAGCACGGACCGCCCCCTCGCGCTTCGGGAGTGCCCCTTGGCCACGGTCGACACCGCCCACACACACACCTCGGGACCCCCCGCTGAGGCCCGGGTCGCTCTCCCGGCTCCGGAGTCCCGGATCCGCCCGCCTGAGCAACCCGCGGCGCCGACGGGACGGCCGCGCTCGTCGACGACATCCACCGAGCGGCCCGTGCTGCCCGCGCTGCCCGCGCAGCCACGCTCGCCGATGCCCCCTCCCGGGCAGCGGCAGACGCGTCCCACGCAGCGGCAGACGCCTCCCGCGCAGCGGCACGCGACGGAATCCTCAGCGGCACCGCACTCCGCGACCCTGATCGGGTCGGTGCAGCGCGCCATGCGCCTGCTGGAGGCCGTCGCCGAGCACCAACATGGAGCGCCCGCCAAGCAACTGGCCCGCGAGACGGGTCTGGCCCTCCCCACCGCGTACCACCTGCTGCGCACTCTCGTGCACGAGGGCTATCTGTCCCGGGACAAGGGAATGTTCTTCCTCGGTGAGGCGGCCGAGCGACTGGGCAGCAGCGGCGCGCGGCAGAAACGTCGCAGCACCGTCGTCGACACGCTCGCCGACTGGCGTGACGCCCTCGGGGCCCCCGTGTACTACGCCATGTACCGCGACGGCGAGATCGAGGTCGTGTGCGTCTCCGACGCCCCCGGCAATCCGGCGGTCGAGGAATGGGCCGACTTCCGTGAGACCGGGCACGCGCACGCCATCGGCCAGTGCCTGCTGGCCCAACTGGACGAGGACGCCCGCCGCGACCACCTCGACCGGTATCCCGTGCAGTCCATCACTCCGTACACGGTGCGTGACAGCCACACGCTGCTACGGCGGCTCGAACGCCTGCGACGCATGGACGCGGTGACGGAGCGCCAGGAGTACGCGCTGGGCACGGTGTGCTCGGCGATTCCGATCACTGTGGGCACGACAGCCGCGACCATGGCCATTTCTCTCCCCGCGCACCAGGCCGATCGTCTGCCCGCGGCGACGCGGCAGTTGCAGAACGCAGTGGGGCGGCTTCTCGGGTCGCTCGCGCTCTCTATCAGTATCTGAAAACTCACTCCTTGTGATCTACCGTACACGTTCAGCAAGATGCCAGCAGTGTCAGAGGGATCATTCCCGGCCAGACGACGTCACACGACGGGGTAGGCGATGCGAGAGTCCGTACAGGCAGAGGTCATGATGAGCTTTCTCGTGTCCGAGGAGTTGTCCTTCCGCATCCCGGTGGAGCTGCGCTACGAGACCTGCGATCCGTATGCCGTCCGGCTGACCTTTCATTTGCCCGGCGATGCCCCGGTGACCTGGGCCTTCGGTCGTGAGCTGCTGATCGACGGAGTGGGGCGCCCGTGCGGGGAGGGCGATGTACGGGTCGCGCCCGCGGACGCCGACACGCTGGGTGACGTACTGATCCGGCTTCAGGTCGGCAGTGACCAGGCCCTGTTCCGCTCGTCCACGGCACCGCTGGTGGCGTTCCTCGACCGCACCGACAAGCTGGTGCCGCTGGGCCAGGAGGGCGCACTCGCCGACTTCGACGCCCACCTCGACGAGGCGCTGGACCGCATCCTGGCGGAGGAGCAGAGCACGGGCTGAAACGCTACGGCACGCAGGAACGCTTCTGTTCGGGTGATGCCAGGGAGTGCGACGCAGGAGGTGCGACCGAGTCCTGCCGAGCCTGCCCCGTCAGTGCTTGCGTCGACGCCCCTTCCCGCCGCGTGCCGGAGCGGGGCGGTCGACCGCCGGCACGGGTCCCGTCCCTGTGACTCCCGCCCCTGCCGCAGCGGCGGACGACGCCGTTTCCGGCCGGTCGGCCGAGACCACCAGGGCCGCGAGGGCCGTGGTGACCGGCACCGAGGCGACCAGGCCGATCGAGCCCACCAGAGTGCGCACGATCTCCTCGGCGACCAACTCGCTGTTGGCGACCGCCCCCACACTGCTCTGGGCGATCGAGAAGAGCAGCAGCAGCGGCAGGGCGGCGCCCGCGTAGGCGAGGACGAGTGTGTTGACAACGGACGCGATGTGGTCGCGGCCGATGCGGATGCCCGCGCGGTACAGGCCGCGCCAGCCCATCGATGGGTTGGCCTCGTGCAGTTCCCAGACCGCCGACGTCTGGGTGACCGTCACGTCGTCCAGGACACCGAGCGAACCGATGATGACGCCGGCGAGCAGCAGACCGCTCATGTCGATCGACGGGTACAGGCCGTGGATCAGTCCGGTGTTGTCGTCTGTGTTGCCGGTGAGCGCGGCCCAGCCGATGAACTGCGATCCCAGGACGCCGATCAGGAACAGCGAGATCAGGGTTCCGAGCACTGCCACGGAGGTCCTGGCCGACAGTCCGTGGCACAGGTACAGCGCGATCAGCATGATGGCGCTCGCCCCGATCACCGCCACGAGCAGAGGGTTCGAGCCCTGCAGGATCGCGGGCAGGATGAAGAAGTTCAGGATCATGAAGCTGATGGCCAGCGCGACCAGTGCCATGACGCCGCGCAGTCGGCCCACCACCACGACGGCGATGGCGAAGATCCCTGCGAGCAGCGCCATCGGGAGCCTGCGGTTCACGTCGGTGACCGAGTACTGAAGGTCTTTCGGCGCGGACGGCTCGTACGCGACCACGACCTTCTCGCCCTCGTGCAACTGCCGAGACTGGTCCGGCTGCACGACCTCCGTGAACGTACGGCCCTTGTCCTTGCCGGAGTCGACCCGGATTGTGGCCCGCTTGCAGGTGCCGTTCGCCTGTTGCTGGGCGGAGGAGCCCCCAGCGGTGGGAGTGCCGCCCGTCGGGGCGCCCCCGGAGGCGTTCACCGACTTGCAGCTGAGGCTCACGACCTTGGTGACCGTCGCCTGCTGTGTCTGCCGGTCGAAGCCGACGCCGGTTCGCTCGTGAGCGGGCGCGCCCCCGGGCCACAACACCACGAGCCCGATCAGCACCGCGGCCCCGAACGGGATCAGGATGGCGGCGATGACCTTGCGCAGGTGCTGGGAGACGGGGGCGGCCGGACCATGACTGTGGCTGTGACCGTGTGAGTTCCCGGGCCCGCCGCCCCCGGGGTCCGGTCCCGGACCGTCACCGTCACCGGGCCCGTGGCCATGACCGCCACCGTGCCCGCCGCCTCCGCCCGGCCCGGGCCGAGGACCGGGGCCGCCACCGGAACCGTGCGCGTTTCCCGGTCCGCCACCGGAACCGTGCCCATACGCCGGCCCGTCACCGGGTCCGTATCCGTCACCGGGCTCTTGCCCAGCACGAGGCCCTTGCCCAGCACGAGGCCCTTGCCCAGCACCAGGCCCCTGCTCAGCACCGGCCCACTGTCCGCTACCAGAGCCATGGTCGCCGTCTCCGCGACCGAACCCGCGGCGCGGCTCAGGCGGTGGGTACCCAGGCTGATCTGTCGTGGTCACCGACCGATCATCGCAAGAACGACAGGGGCCCTCTGTTCAGCGCGCCCGAATTGACGCTAGCGTGGAGCCACCTTTGAACACGCGGGAGCTCGGAGCACCGGGCTGAGAGGGCGCTGACCTCCGTCCCAGCCATGTTTCACATGAAACATCGCCACCTGTGAGTGATGTTGCACACGAAACGTCGGCAGACGGAAGCGGCTGCGTCGACCGCCGAACCTGTTACCGGGTAATGCCGGCGTAGGGAGTAGGTCACATGACCAACGAGGACACACGCACGCCTGCCTCCGTTCAGGACGAAGAGTCCCAGGAGGCCGGGAAGTCCATCGGCTGGCACAAGGCGTACGTCGAGGGTTCACGCCCCGATCTGCGGGTGCCGGTCCGACAGGTGCACCTCACCAACGGGCAGTCGGTCACCCTGTACGACACGTCCGGCCCGTACACCGATCCGCTGGTCGAGACCGATGTCCGCAGGGGCCTGTCGCCCCTCCGAGAAAACTGGATCGTCGGTCGCGGCGACACCGAGGAGTACGCGGGCCGCCCCGCCCGCCCCGAAGACGACGGGATCAAGCACACCTCACCTCGAGGGGGCCTGCGCAATCTCGACGCGGTCTTCCCAGGACGGCCCCGCCTGCCGCGCCGCAGTCGCGACGGGAACGCGGTCACTCAACTCGCGTACGCCCGCAGGGGCGAGATCACGCCCGAGATGGAGTACGTGGCCCTCCGAGAGAACGTTTCCCCCGAGGTGGTCCGGGAGGAGATCGCGGCAGGCAGGGCCGTACTCCCCGCCAACGTCAACCACCCGGAGATCGAGCCGATGATCATCGGCAAGCGGTTCCTGGTGAAGGTCAACGCCAACATCGGCAACTCCGCGGTCACGTCCTCCATCGAGGAGGAGGTCGAGAAGATGACCTGGGCGACCCGCTGGGGCGCCGACACGGTCATGGACCTGTCCACCGGTCGCAACATCCACACCACCCGCGAGTGGGTGCTGCGCAACTCCCCCGTTCCCATCGGCACGGTGCCGCTCTACCAGGCCCTGGAGAAGGTCGACGGCAGGGCCGAGGAGCTGACCTGGGAGATCTACAAGGACACGGTCGTCGAACAGGCGGAGCAGGGCGTCGACTACATGACGGTCCATGCGGGCGTGCGCCTGCCGTACGTACCGCTTACGGCGAACCGCAAGACCGGCATCGTCTCCCGCGGCGGGTCGATCATGGCCGCGTGGTGCCTCGCGCATCACAAGGAGAGCTTCCTGTACGAGAATTTCGAGGAACTCTGCGAGATCCTCGCCGCCTACGACGTCACGTACTCGCTCGGCGACGGCCTGCGGCCCGGTTCCATCGCGGACGCCAACGACGAGGCGCAGTTCGCGGAGCTGCGCACGCTCGGGGAACTCAACAGGATCGCCAAGCGTTTCAACGTACAGACCATGATCGAAGGCCCGGGACATGTCCCGATGCACAAGATCAAGGAGAACATCGACCTTCAGCAGGAGATCTGTGATGAAGCTCCGTTCTATACGCTCGGCCCGCTGACGACGGACGTCGCGCCGGCGTACGACCACATCACCTCCGGTATCGGTGCCGCGATGATCGCCTGGTGGGGCACGGCCATGCTCTGCTACGTCACGCCCAAGGAGCACTTGGGCCTGCCCAACCGGGACGACGTCAAGACCGGCGTCATCACCTACAAGATCGCCGCCCACGCAGCCGACCTCGCCAAGGGGCACCCAGGTGCGCAGGAGTGGGACGACGCCCTGTCCGACGCCCGCTTCGAGTTCCGCTGGGAGGACCAGTTCAACCTCGCCCTGGACCCGGACACGGCACGGGAGTTCCACGATGAGACGCTGCCGGCCGAGCCGGCGAAGACGGCTCACTTCTGCTCCATGTGCGGACCGAAGTTCTGCTCGATGAAGATCTCCCAGGACATTCGCCGCCGCCACGGCGGAAGTTCGGAGGAGATCGAGGAGGGCATGGCCCAGAAGTCCAAGGAGTTCGCGGCAGCGGGCAACCGCGTGTATCTGCCGATCGCGGACTGATCCGGCAGTCCTTCCGCCCGGCACAGGCCCCGTTCCTGACCGGCCCCCGTGGACATGGACGTGGGCCGGACAGGGGGCTCGATGCCGACGGAAGGCCCCGACGCCGGGCATCGGCTTGCGCTCCCCTGGGTGGGGGCGCAAGCCGTGAGGGCGGAGCCCGACTGCTACTCGGGCTTGTGGTCCGGCCCGCCGAAGTCCGGGCTGGTGTAGTCCGGGCTCGTGAAGCTCGGGCGCGAGCCGCCGGCGCCTTCGTCCGGGCTGCTGAAACCGGGTCGGCCGTAGCCCAGGTGCGGCATGCGGCTGGTCGGTGCCGGTGGTTCCGTGTGGCGCAGAGCGGCGGTGCCGGGGTCAGCGAGTGCCTCTCGCAGAAACGGCATGATGCCGCGCTCCAACAGTGCCTCGCGCCAGTCTTCCCTGGCCCGGGTCACTTCCGCGCTCATCTCGCCGTACGCACCGGCCGCGAGCGCGGGCCTGTTGCGCAGGGCGGTGAGGAGCAGTCCGACGGCGGCGACGAGGATCGCGGCCGCGGTCACGGCGCCGAACACCCATCCGGTGGTGAGCATGGTCTGGGCGAACGCCGGCTCGGGGTCGAGCATCTTCAGGATGTAACCCACGAGCAGGAAGATCGCCGCGGCGGTTCCGGCCAGGACGGGTGCCAGGACAGCGACGACGGCGATGGCGCCCGCGCCGGTGGTCTCGGCGACCTCTCCCATGGTGGCGGCGAGCCCCATCGTGCCGGTGCCCGGATCCGCGGATCCGGTTTCGCGGTTGGACGACGGGGTGGACGGCGCCGGGTGGCGCAGTTCCTCGCGGACCTTCACGTAGTGCTGGTACTCGGTCGCCGCGGCCGCCGTGATGAGTGCGGTGGCGTTGAGCGCCATGGTGCGCAGCTGTTCCGGGTTGAGCCGTTGTCCGACCTCGGCCAGTTCCGGTCGGTGTGGTGCGGAGCGCAGCACCTCATCGAGGATCCGCTCGTAATCCTGGCGGTCCTCGCTCAGCAGGTGCTGCGGAACGCTGTTCATGTGCATCCCCCGATGCTCCGTAGGGCTTGGGGCTCGCACGCTGACGAGCCGTCGGGCAGAAACGGAGGGGAGCCTGCTACGGATAAGCCGATGGTAGAGCGATGACGGCACGGCGTGACAGGGGGTTTACCGAAAATGCCCTGTGGCCAGTGCCGTCGTCGGTCGGACCTCCGTGGGGGAGCGCCTGCCCTGTGAACGTTCAGATATCCAACGGCAGTTGCTGGACCAGCAGCTTTCCGGCCATGGTCACGCCACCGTCCATCGCGATGGCGAGTCCCTCGGCGTAGAGATGCGCCCCCTCGACCACGGGACCTGAGCTGTCGTCGCCGTCCTCGGAGCCGACCTGGCCCAGGAGGTACGGGATGGGGCTGTGGCCGTGGACGATCCGGGTGCCGCCGTACGTGTCGAGCAGGGAACGCACATGGTCGGGGCCGCCTTCGTCGCGGAAGGAGAAGCGCCTGGTGAACTTGCGGAACAGGTCCCACACCTCGTCCGCGTCATTGCGCGTGATCGTCTCGCGAACGGTGTCGTTGACTGCTTCGATCGAGTCGCCGTAGTCGAGGTAGGCCGTGGTGTCGGAGTGCACGAGCAGATGGCCGTCGACCTCCTCCATGGCGTCGAGGCGGGCCATCCACTGCAGATGGTGGTCCTGGAGACGGTCCATGTCGGTCTTCTGACCGCCGTTGAGCAGCCAGGCCGCCTGGAAGGTGGCGGTGCCCGCGCCGGAGTTGACGGGGGTGTCGCCGAACCGCTTGGCACCGAGCAGCAGCAGCTCGTGGTTTCCCATGAGCGCCTTGCAGTAGCCGCCTGCCGCGGCGGCCTCGGCGGACAGCCGCATCACGAGGTCGATGACGCCGATGCCGTCCGGGCCGCGGTCGGTGAAGTCGCCGAGGAACCACAGCCGGGCGGTGCCCGCGCACCAGTTGCCCGCGGCGTCCAGGAGCCCCTTCTCCTGGAGGGCGCCCACCAACTCGTCGAGGTAACCGTGCACGTCTCCGACGACGAACAGCGGGCCGGGGCCGGCCGTCGGCTGCGAGGCCGGGAGGGGCTCGGGATCGACGGGCGTCTGAAGCGTGTCTTCCCGGTTGATGACCGGCAGGTCGCGCTCCGTGGGGGTGTAGCCCTCCGGGTGCTGCAGCGGTTCCTCGACCGGGCTGACCGTGTCACCGGCGTGCACGCCCTGCGGGTACGGACCGGTCTCATGGACGTACGCGGGCACCCGGAAGTCGCGCAACGTCGCCGTCCGCTCCACCTCGGGTCCCTGACCGGCCCCCTGAGTCATCAGACCCCTCCACCATCGCGCCGCACCTGCACCGCATCGGACTGCCTGGTCGCAGCGGCCCGCGGTGTCGTGCGCCCATCATAGGAACGCGGATCGCGCCGTGTGATGACCCAGGGGTGGTGAATCCAAGCAAGACTCCAGTTCATCGCGGCTTTCGCCCCGATTGCGCAGGTCTTCGACCGCCCTGTGACCAACGTCGCTGCGGTGGCGACGGCCCTTGTCCCGCCGCGCGGAACGCGCTTGCCATCCCCCGAACGTCGCGGCGCTACTTCTCCTCGGGTGACCGCGGCGGGCTGACCGTCGTCCGCGGCGGACGTCGCTGGGACGAGGTACGCACGATCAGCTCCGTCGGTATCACCTGCTCGACCGGCTGGTCGGACGCGACCCCCTCGATGGCGTCGATGAGGAGCTGGACGACGGCCGTGCCGATATGGCGCGGCTTCAGCGAGAGCGTGGTGATGGGGGGCTCGGTGTTGGCGTACACGGCGGATTCGCTGCAACACACCAGAAGCAGGTCGTCCGGTACGCGCAGCCCGTAGCGGCGGGCCGCGGCGAGCAGGTCGGTGCCGTTCGGGTCGAAGAGACCGTAGACGGCGTCGGGGCGGTCGGGGCGGGCGAGCAGCCGGTCGGCGGCGACGGCGCCCGCGCACGGATCGTGCGCGGGATAGGCCTCGTACACCGGATCCTGGCCCACGCGCTCGCACCAGCGCAGGTAAGCGGTGGTCGACAGATGGGTGTACGTGTCCGTGGTGGTTCCGGTCAGCAGACCGATCCGGCGGGCGCCGGCGTCGGCCAGGTGGTCGAGGATGCCGAGTACGGCGGCCTCGTGGTCGTTGTCGACCCAGGCGGTGACCGGGAGCGGGCCGGCCGGGCGACCGTCGGAGACGACCGGTAATCCCTGCCGGACCAGCTCGCTGACGACCGGGTCCTGGTCGGAGGGGTCGATGACGACCGTGCCGTCGAGGGCGACGTTCGACCACACGTCGTGTCGGGAGGTCGCGGGGAGGATGACGAGGGCGTAGCCGCGGGCGAGTGCGGCCGAGGTGGCGGCCCGTGCCATCTCCGCGAAGTACGCGAACTCGGTGAAGGTGAAAGGTTCATCCCCGTATGTCGTCACGGTCAGACCGATCAGTCCGGACTTGCCGGTACGGAGTGTGCGGGCGGCCGCCGACGGCCGGTACCCCAGCCGGTCGGCGACCTCGCGGACATGGCGTCGGGTGGCGTCCGGGAGCCTGCCCTTCCCGTTGAGGGCGTCGGAGACGGTCGTGATGGACACTCCGGCGGCGGCGGCGACGTCTCTGATGCCCGCTCGCCCCGGCCGACTGCCTCGCCGTGAGGTTTCCGCGCGGCTCACCTGGTGCTTCCCTGCTGCTGTCATGGCGAGCCGATAGTAGGGCTCATGCGGTGGGGTAGGGCGGACGCATATGCACGCGTTGACAGGCACGTTTCTGCAAGGGAGTAGTGGGTCAATTGCCTTGGAAACTAAGGTAGTTGAGTGATCCAGAAGTAGGACGTGACTTGTCGGCGCGCGTCGGCCTGCCAAGTATCTGATGTTTCGAAGCGGTCTCAACTCACCTTTACGGGGGACGCGCGCCACGGCGCGAGCTACCGGCGCGTAGATATATGTAGCAGCGCCCCTGGATTCGTATGCCTTCGTACGGTGATGCCCTTGATGGCGGTTACGACGTCGGCCATCGACGCCCGAGGTGAGGGCCGTCGGCGGACGAGGTCGCCGCGCACCTGTACGCAGCGGACCCGAATCCTCATAAGGTGAGGAGCATGGGAAGCCGGTGGTGCTGACGTCCGCCGGTGGTCACGAGGAGGACTGTGGTGAGCGAGACGAGCCCCAAGCTGCGTGCCGAGCTGGAGGGTATCCCCACCTATGTGCCGGGCAAGCCCGCCGCGGCCGGCGGCCCGGTCGCCTACAAGTTGTCCTCCAACGAGAACCCGTATCCGCCCCTGCCCGGCGTGCTGGAAACCGTGGCGGCCGCCGTCTCGTCGTTCAACCGCTACCCGGACATGGCCTGCACGGGCCTGATGAACGAACTCTCCGAGCGCTTCGCCGTTCCCCTGTCCGACCTGGCCACCGGTACCGGCTCGGTCGGGGTCGCGCAACAGCTGATCCAGGCGACCGCGGGGCCCGGCGACGAGGTGATCTACGCCTGGCGGTCCTTCGAGGCCTACCCGATCATCACGCGGATCAGTGGGGCCACGCCGGTGCAGGTGCCGCTGACGTCGGGCGATGTGCACGACCTGGACGCCATGGCGGACGCGATCACCGAGCGGACACGGCTGATCTTCGTCTGCAACCCCAACAACCCCACGGGCACGGTCGTACGGCGGGCCGAGCTGGAACGGTTCCTCGATCGGGTGCCCGGTGATGTGCTGGTCGTGCTGGACGAGGCGTACCGCGAGTTCATCCGCGACACCGAGGTGCCGGACGGCGTGGAGTTGTACCGCCGGCGGCCGAACGTCTGCGTTCTGCGCACGTTCTCCAAGGCGTACGGCCTCGCCGGCCTGCGTGTCGGCTTCGCGATCGCCCATGAGCCGGTGGCGGCGGCGCTCCGCAAGACCGCGGTGCCCTTCGGCGTGAGCCGGATCGCGCAGGACGCCGCGATCGCCTCGCTGCGGGCCGAGGACGAACTGCTCGGCCGGGTGGGCTCGCTGGTGTGCGAGCGCACCCGCGTGGTCGATGCGTTGCGGGCCCAGGGCTGGACGGTGCCGGAGACCCAGGCCAACTTCGTGTGGCTGCGGCTGGGGGAACGCACGGTCGAGTTCGCGCAGGTGTGCGAGCAGTCGGGGGTGATGGTCCGGCCGTTCGCGGGCGAGGGCGTGCGGGTCACGGTCGGCGAGACCGAGGCGAACGACATCTTCCTCAAGGCGGCGGAAGGGTTCCGCAAGGAGCTCTAGCCAGGCCTGCGACAGGGGGGTTTCCCGCGAGGGGGGACCCCCCTTCGAGTATCAAAAGTCCGTGCGTCATAATTGCTTGTGAATGTGAACGCATTCACAAAGCTGTCCCGATTGGTCGAGTGATGTGTGTAACAAACGGGACAAAGGGCCGCTGTACCTCGGCGACGTAAGGAGAGTGACGACGTGGAACTGGCTCTGGCGCCGGAGACCCTGGCGCGTTGGCAGTTCGGGATCACCACCGTCTACCACTTCCTTTTCGTCCCGCTGACGATCTCGCTGGCCGCTCTGACGGCCGGACTGCAGACCGCGTGGGTGCGCACGGAGAAGGAGAAGTACCTCAGGGCCACCAAGTTCTGGGGCAAGCTCTTTCTGATCAACATCGCGATGGGTGTGGTCACCGGCATCGTGCAGGAGTTCCAGTTCGGCATGAACTGGTCCGACTACTCACGCTTCGTCGGCGACGTCTTCGGCGCCCCGCTCGCCTTCGAGGCCTTGATCGCCTTCTTCTTCGAGTCCACCTTCATCGGCCTGTGGATCTTCGGCTGGGACAAGCTGCCCAAGAGGATCCATCTGGCGTGCATCTGGATGGTCTCGATCGGCACGATCCTGTCGGCGTACTTCATCCTGGCGGCCAACTCCTGGATGCAACACCCGGTCGGCTACCGGATCAACGAGGCGAAGGGACGAGCCGAGCTCACCGACTTCTGGCAGGTACTGACCCAGAACACCGCGCTCGCCCAGGCCTTCCACACCCTCTCCGCGGCCTTCCTCACCGGCGGCGCCTTCATGGTCGGCATCTCCGCCTTCCATCTGCTGCGCAAGAAGCACATCCGCGAGATGAAGACCTCGTTGCGCCTCGGCCTGGTGACCGTCGCCATCGGCGGCCTGCTCACCGCGGTCAGTGGGGACGTGCTCGGGAAGATCATGTTCGAGCAGCAGCCGATGAAGATGGCCGCCGCCGAGGCGCTGTGGGACGGCGAGGCACCCGCACCCTTCTCCGTCTTCGCCTACGGCGACGTCGACGCCGGCCACAACAAGGTCGCCGTAGAGATCCCGGGCCTGCTGTCCTTCCTCGCGAACGACGACTTCAGCTCGTACGTGCCGGGGATCAACGACGTCAACAAGTCCGAGCAGGAGAAGTTCGGTCCCGGTGACTACCGGCCCAACATCCCGGTCGCCTACTGGGGCTTCCGCTGGATGATCGGCTTCGGTATGGCGTCCTTCGCCATCGGGCTGGCCGGACTCTGGCTGACCCGCAAGAAGTTCCTGTTGCCGCAGCACCTCAGGGTCGGCGACGACGAGGTCCCGCATCTTGTCCTCCTCGGGAAGAAGGCGCTCGGCCCGAAGCTCACCACGTGGTACTGGCGCATAGCGATCTGGACCCTGGCCTTCCCGCTGATCGCCAACTCCTGGGGCTGGATCTTCACCGAGATGGGCCGCCAGCCGTGGGTCGTCTACGGCGTCCTGCAGACCCGGGACGCGGTCTCCCCCGGTGTCTCCCAGGGTGAGGTCCTCACCTCGATGATCGTCTTCACCAGCCTCTACGCCATCCTCGCCGTCGTCGAGGTCAAGCTGCTGGTGAAGTACGTGAAGGCCGGCCCGCCCGAACTCACCGAGGCTGACCTCAACCCGCCCACGAAGATCGGCGGCGACTCCCAGGACGCCGACAAGCCGATGGCCTTCTCCTACTAGGCCGAGGGAGCTGCACAGCCATGGAACTTCACGACGTCTGGTTCGTACTCATCGCCGTCCTGTGGACCGGCTACTTCTTCCTGGAGGGCTTCGACTTCGGGGTTGGTGTCCTCACCAAGCTGCTTGCCCGCGACCGGACCGAGAAGCGGGTGCTGATCAACACCATCGGCCCTGTCTGGGACGGTAACGAGGTGTGGCTGCTGACGGCCGGCGGTGCGACCTTCGCCGCCTTCCCCGAGTGGTACGCCACGCTCTTCTCCGGGTTCTACCTCCCACTCCTGCTGATCCTGGTCTGTCTGATCGTCCGGGGCGTCGCCTTCGAGTACCGGGTGAAGCGGCCCGAGGAGAACTGGCAGCGCAACTGGGAGACAGCGATCTTCTGGACGTCACTGATCCCGGCTTTTCTGTGGGGTGTGGCCTTCGGCAACATCG
Organism: Streptomyces sp. NPDC006332; assembly: GCF_040612855.1. Lineage (NCBI taxonomy): Bacteria > Bacillati > Actinomycetota > Actinomycetes > Kitasatosporales > Streptomycetaceae > Streptomyces > Streptomyces sp. NPDC006332. Next base: position 154,526 of record NZ_JBEXRA010000004.1, on the reverse strand, counting down.
TGCGGGGCGTCAAGATCGACCGGAACTTCGACTACGTCGGCACCGTCTGGGACCTGCTCAACCCGTACGCGCTGCTCGGTGGGCTGGTGACCCTGACGCTGTTCACCTTCCACGGCGCGGTGTTCACAGCACTCAAGACCGTCGGGGACATCCGGGTGCGGGCGCGGAAGATGGCGTCGGTGATCGGTCTGGTCGCGGCGGTCCTGGCGCTGCTCTTCCTGCTGTGGACGCAGATCGACGGCGGGGACGGCAAGAGTCTGGTCGCCCTCGTCGTGGCGGTCGGCGCACTGGTCGCCGCCCTCGTGGCCAACCAGGCCGGGCGTGAGGGATGGTCGTTCGCGCTGTCCGGTGTCACCATCGTGGCCGCCGTGGCGATGCTGTTCCTGACGCTCTTCCCGAACGTCATGCCGTCCTCGCTCAATGAGGACTGGAACCTCACGGTCACGAACGCCTCGTCCAGCCCGTACACCCTGAAGATCATGACGTGGTGTGCGGCGATCGCCACGCCGATCGTCATGCTCTATCAGGGCTGGACCTACTGGGTGTTCCGCAAGCGGATCGGCACGCAGCACATCGCCGCCGACACCGCTCACTGAGTCCGACCGGGGGTGCGGGCGCCGTGGTTACCTGTTGTTTCATGTGAAACACGGTGGACGGCACCCCCTGGACCGAAGGGCATGTTTCACGTGAAACCGATCGATCCGCGTCTGATCCGGTACGCCCGCACCACTCGGCTCTTTCTGGCGGCGGTCGTCGGCCTGGGTGCCGTCGGTGCGGGACTGGTCATCGCGCAGGCGATGCTCATCGCCGAAGTGGTAGTGGGAGCTTTCCAGCACGGCATGTCCGTCGCCGGCCTCCGCACCCCCCTGCTGCTGTTGGTGGCCGTCGCGGCCGGTCGTGCCCTGGTCTCCTGGCTCACCGAACTCGCCGCGCACCGTGCGAGTGCGGCAGTGAAGTCGGAGCTGCGGGGGCGGCTGCTGGAGCGCGCTGTCTCACTGGGGCCCGGGTGGCTGAGCGGACAACGGACTGGATCACTGGTCGCGCTCGCCACGCGGGGGGTCGACGCCCTCGACGACTACTTCTCCCGCTATCTGCCGCAGTTGGGCCTGGCGGTGGTCGTGCCGGTGGCGGTGCTGCTGCGGATCGTCACCGAAGACTGGGTGTCCGCCGCCATCATCGTCGGGACCCTGCCACTCATTCCGGTCTTCATGGTGCTGATCGGCTGGGCCACACAGTCCCGAATGGATCGTCAGTGGCGGCTGCTGTCCCGGCTGTCCGGACACTTCCTGGACGTGGTGGCCGGCCTGCCGACTCTGAAGGTGTTCGGGCGGGCCAAGGCGCAGGCGGATTCCATCCGGCGCATCACCGGGGAGTACCGGCAGGCGACCATGCGGACGCTGCGGATCGCCTTCCTCTCTTCCTTCGCGCTGGAGTTGCTGTCGACGCTGTCCGTGGCCCTGGTCGCCGTGACCATCGGCATGCGGCTCGTGCACGGGGACATGGACCTGTACATCGGCCTGGTCATCCTGGTGCTCGCGCCCGAGGCGTATCTGCCGCTGCGGCAGGTGGGAGCGCAGTATCACGCGGCGGCTGAGGGGCTGGCCGCCGCTGAGGAGATCTTCTCGGTGCTCGAGACGCCGGTGCCGACCTCGGGCCGCGGCGCCGTGCCGGCGGGTGCCCTGACCTTCGAAGGGGTCACCGTCCGGTATGCCGACAGGTCGGCGGACGCGGTGACGGACGTGACCTTCGCCGTCGAGCCCGGGGAGACCGTCGCGCTCGTCGGGCCGAGCGGTGCGGGCAAGTCGACGCTGCTCAACGTGCTGCTGGGGTTTGTGCGGCCCAGCGAGGGCCGGGTCCTGATCGGGGGAGTGGATCTCGCCGAGGCCGATCTGGGGCAATGGCACTCACGGATCACATGGGTGCCACAGCGACCGCACCTGTTCGCCGGGACGATCGGCGAGAACGTGCGCCTCGCTCGTCCGGACGCCGATGACACCGCCGTACGGCGTGCCCTGGCCGACGCCGGTGCCCTGGAGTTCGTCGACGCGTTGCCGCTGGGCGCCGACACGGCGCTGGGCGAGGACGGGGCCGGGCTGTCCGCAGGCCAGCGGCAACGCCTCGCCCTGGCCCGCGCGTTTCTCGCCGACCGGCCGGTGCTGCTGCTCGACGAACCGACGGCGGCACTCGACGGGGCGACAGAGGCCGAGGTCGTGGAGGCGGTGCGGCGACTGTCCGAGGGACGGACCGTGCTGCTGGTGGTCCACCGGCCGGCGCTGCTCAGGGTGGCGGACCGGGTGGTACGGCTGACGGAGCCTCGTTCCCCCGTTCAGGTGCAGGGCGCGGCCCGGACGCCCGAGGCGGCTTCGACCGAGACGGGAGCCATTGCCGCTGCGGTAGGGCCCGAGACTGTCGTGCCGGTCTGCCAGGCTCAAGGCGTCCTCGCCCGCGTGCGCGCCCTGTCCGGCGCCCGGCGCGGACAGTTCGCTCTCGCCCTGATGCTGGGCAGTCTCGCGCTCGGTAGCGCCGTGGGCCTCATGGCCACCTCCGGGTGGCTCATCTCGCGGGCCTCACAGCAGCCGCCGGTGCTGTATCTGATGGTGGCCGTGACGGGGACGCGGGCCTTCGGGATCGGACGGGCGGTCTTCCGCTACGCCGAGCGTCTCGTGTCGCACGACGCCGTGCTGCGCATGCTGGCCGACACCCGCGTCAGCGTGTACCGGCGTCTGGAGCGGCTGGCGCCCGCCGGACTGCGGCGCACCCGGCGAGGCGACCTGCTGTCCCGGCTCGTCACTGACGTGGACGCCTTGCAGGACTACTGGTTGCGCTGGTTGCTGCCCGCCGGTGCCGCCGTCGTGGTGTCCGCCGCGTCCGTCGGCTTCACCGCCTGGCTGCTGCCGGAGGCCGGGGCCGCTCTCGCCGTCGGACTGCTGGCCGCCGGGGCGGGTGTCCCGCTGGTCACCGGTGCCGTCGCGCGACGGGCCGAGCGCAGGCTGGCCCCCGCGAGGGGAACCCTGGCCACCCGGGTGACCGACCTGCTCAGCGGGACGGCCGAGCTGACCGTCGCCGGTGCGCTGCCCGGGCGGACCACCGAGGCGCGACGGGCCGACGGGACGCTCACCCGGATCGCCTCGCGCATGGCCGCCGCCACCGCGCTCGGTGACGGACTCACCGCGCTGATCTCCGGCCTGACCGTCGTCGCGAGCGCGCTCGTGGGCGCCCAGGCGGTCGCCGACGGGCGGTTGGGCGGCGTGGCCATGGCGGTCGTCGTCCTGACCCCGCTGGCCGCCTTCGAGGCGGTCCTCGGGCTGCCGCTCGCCGTGCAGTACCGCCAGCGGGTGCGCAAGAGCGCTGAGCGTGTGTACGAGGTGCTGGACGCGCCCGAGCCGGTACGGGAGCCGGAGCGCCCCCGGCAGGCACCCGCGTCCCCATTCCCTGTCGTCGTGAAGGGCCTGACCGCCCGGCACGCCGGGCAGGACCGGGACGCTCTCGCCGGAGTCGACCTCGCTCTGGAGGAGGGACGCCGGATCGCCGTGGTCGGGCCGTCCGGGTGCGGCAAGACGACGCTCGCACAGGTGCTGCTGCGGTTCCTGGACGCCCAGGCGGGCTCGTACACCCTGGGCGGCGTGGACGCCTACGCGCTGGACGGTGACGACGTACGGCGGCTCGTCGGCCTGTGCGCGCAGGACGCGCACCTCTTCGACAGCTCGGTGCGCGAGAACCTCCTGCTCGCCAGGAAGGACGCCGGCGAGGACGAAGTCCGGGAAGCGCTGCGTCGGGTTCGGCTGCTCGACTGGGCCGACGCTCTGCCCGACGGTCTGGACACGCTGATCGGCGAGCACGGAGCACGGCTGTCGGGCGGCCAGCGGCAGCGGTTGGCGCTGGCCCGGGCGCTGCTGGCCGACTTCCCCGTCCTCGTGCTCGACGAGCCCGCCGAGCATCTTGACCTGCCGACGGCCGACGCGCTCACCTCCGACTTGCTGGCCGCCACTGAGGGCCGGACGACCCTGCTCATCACCCACCGGCTGGCCGGCCTGACGGCCGTCGACGAGGTGATCGTGCTGGAGGAGGGGCGTGTGGTGCAGCGGGGGGCCTACGCGGAACTGGCGGCGGCGCATGGTCCGTTGCGGGGGATGGCGGAGCGGGAGGCGGCGGCGGACCGCCTGGTGGGAGCGCGGTAGGAGCAGACCCGTCGGCGGGATGCCATCTGCCGGCAAGGCCGGTGTGCGAGGGACAGCCGATTCGGTTCGACGAACCGTCACAATGACGAACCGTCACAATGACGAACGGGCACAAGGACGAGGCACGACGGGCGCAAGGACGGGGCACGACGGGCGGTGTGGCAGGCTCCGCACTGAGCCATCTGCCGCAACCGGTCCCCCGGCCGCAGGACTTGAACAGGACGCGCTCCCGTTGCCGGGACACGATCGCTGATATGCGCTCACCTCGTCGTCATCCGCTGCTCGTTCCGGCGCTGCTGTGCGCGTTCGCGGTGCTGGCGGCCCGTCCCATCTACGCCGCCGACGGCGAAGGGGAGGGTGGGCAGGATGCCGCGGCGTTGGGGCTCAGCGCGCAGGTGGCCCAGCTCTACGAGGACGCGGCCCTCGCCACCCAGCGGTACGAGGCGGGCCGCCGCGAGGCCGACACTAGACGGGTGCAGGTGCAGCGGGCCGAGGCCCTTCTCGAGCGTGAGCGGCGGGAGATCGCCGTGCTCCATGAGGACCTGGGACGGATCGCACGGGCCCAGTACCGCAGTGGCGGTGGGATGCCGCTGGCAGCGCAGATCATCCTGGCCGACAGCCCCGACGACCTGATGCGCGGTCAGCACGTCTTCTCCCAGTCGCAGCTCACGGTCGACAACGCGATCGACAAGAGCCGCCGGGCCGAGAGCCGACTGACCGCGGACGAGCAGAAAGCGGCGGCTGCCTGGCAGGACCTTGAGCGGCGGAGCTCCGAACTCGCCGACCTGAAGAAGGACATCGAGCGGAAGCTGGAGCAGGCGCGGTGGCAGTTGCAGGGGCAGGCCGACGCCTCCGTCGCGGCGGGTTCCTGCCGCGGGGCTGTCCGGCTGGACCAGCCGTCGGCGGCCGTCACGAGCGCGTGGGTCGCCCCGGTGGAGTCGTACCAGCTGTCCGCCGGTTTCGGCAGTGGTGGTGCCCGGTGGGCCAGACGGCACACCGGGCAGGACTTCGCGGTGCCGATCGGCACGCCCGTCCGGGCGGTGGGCGCCGGGCGCGTGGTGAAGGTGTCGTGCGGCGGCGCCTTCGGCATCGAGGTGGTCGTCAAGCACGCGGGCGGCTACTACACCCAGTACGCCCATCTCGCCGCCGTCACTGTCGACCAGGGCGATCAGGTGAGCCCCGGCCGGTGGATCGGACAGTCGGGCACGACCGGCAACTCCAGCGGCCCGCATCTGCACTTCGAGGTGCGGGTCACGCCGGAGATGGGGTCGGCGGTGGATCCGGTGCCGTGGTTGTCGGCGCGAGGCGTACCGGTGGGATGAGGGCCGCACGGGCTCCGGGGTCAATCGGGGCCTGATGGGGGCCGGTGAGTTCCTGGTGGGGCCCAGTGTGGGCGCCCGACCGTCTCCGGCTCTGCGTCCGCTCTATCCTCGCTCCGCCAGCAGCCGCTCGATCACGACGGCCACCCCGTCGTCGTTGTTGGCGACGGTCCGTCCGGAGGCCGCAGCGATCACATCCGGGTGTGCGTTGCCCATCGCGTACGACCGGCCCGCCCACGTGAGCATCTCGACGTCGTTCGGCATGTCCCCGAAGGCGACGACTTCCTCGTGTGAGATCCCGCGCTCGGCGCAGCACAGGGCGAGCGTGCTGGCCTTGGAGACCTCGGGGCCGCTGATCTCCAGCAGGGCGCTGGGGCTGGAGCGGGTCACGTTCGCGCGCTCACCGATGGCGAGGCGGGCGAGGGTGAGAAAGGCGTCCGGGTCGACGGTGGGGTGGTACGCGAGGATCTTGAGGACGGGTTCGTCGGCACCGGGGGCGTCCGGCGCCAACAACTCCTCGGCCGGTGCGAGGAAGTCGGGAATCTCCATGTGAAGCTTCGGATAGTCGGGCTCCTGGTAGAAGCCGTACGTCTGCTCCACCGCGCACACCGTGCCGGGCGCCGCCTCGCGCAGCAGCCGTACGGCGGCCAGCGCGTTCTTCCGGGGCAGCTCCCGCACCTTCACGAACCGGTGGGCACCCGGGCCGCCGTGCAGATCGACCACGGCCGCGCCATTGCCGCAGATCGCCAGGCCGTGGCCGTGGACATGGTCGCTGACGACATCCATCCAGCGGGCCGGGCGGCCGGTGACGAAGAAGACCTCGATGCCCGCCTCCTCGGCGGCGGCGAGGGCCGCGACGGTGCGCGGCGAGACCGACTTGTCGTCGCGCAGCAGGGTGCCGTCCAGATCGGTGGCGATCAGTCGCGGCGGAACGGCGGCGGCCGGGGTTTCGGGCTGTCGAGTCGCTGAGGTCACCAGGCCATTCTCCAGCAGATCACCCGCACGTCCGTGCGGAGACCGCACAGGATCGAAGCCACCGCCTCTCACCTGCACCGTCACCGCAACTGGGCGGGCGCTTCCATGGCGATCTGCTCGAAGACCTTCTCGTCGACGGCGAAGTCCGATTCGGAGATGGGCCAGTGGATCACGATCTCGGTGAACCCCAGATCCTGGTGCCGGCCTGCGAAGTCCACGAACGCGTCGAGGGACTGGAGTGGACGGTCGCGGTCCGGGGTGAAGCCGGTCAGCAGGACCCTGTCCAGCTCGCGCACGTCCCGCCCGACCGCGGCACACGCGTCGGCCAGCTTCTCCGTCTGCCCACGAAGGGCCTGAACCGACTGCTCAGGAGTGCCGTTCTCGTACAGCTTGGGGTCGCCGGTGGTCACCCAGGCCTGCCCGTACCGAGCGGCGAGCTCGAGTCCACGCGGCCCGGTCGCGGCCACCGCGAACGGCAGCCGGGGGCGCTGGAGGCAGCCGGGGATGTTGCGCGCCTCGTGCGCCGAGTAGTGGTCGCCCTCGTACGACACTCCCTTGGGGCCGTCCTCGGTCAGCAGCCGGTCGAGGAGCGACACGAACTCGGCAAAGCGATCGGCTCGCTCCCGCGGGGTCCACGGTTCCTGTCCGAGCACCGTGGCGTCGAAGCCGGTGCCGCCCGCGCCGATACCGAGCGTGACTCGCCCGTCGGAGATGTCGTCCAGGGAGATCAGCTCCTTGGCGAGGGTCACCGGGTGCCGGAAGTTCGGCGAGGTCACGAGCGTTCCGAGGCGCAGAGTGTCGGTGGCACCCGCGGCGGCGGTCAGCGTCGGGACGGCACCGAACCAGGGCCCGTCGCGGAAACTGCGCCAGGACAGGTGGTCGTAGGTGTAGGCGGTGTGGAAGCCGAGCTGCTCAGCGCGCTGCCATGCCGAACGGCCGCCCTCGTGCCAACGACGGTACGGAAGGATCACGGTGCTCAGACGCAGACTCATGGTTCGAGCGTATGCGGACGAGCGAGTTCCACATAAAACGGTCACACACGGTCATCGCGCGCGTTCGCTGAGCCAAGGGGCGGGCTTGATCATCGACTGCGCGCGAGCCGTCAGTGCGGCTCGGGAAACCGCAGGTACTGCGGGGGCACGGCCTTCGTCAGCCACACTCCGTTGGCGCTGACCTGGAAGGCAAGGCCGTCCCGGTGCATGGCGCCCGCGTCCACCGACAGCACGACGGGTCGGCCGCGGCGGGCTCCGACGCGGGTCGCGGTCTCCCGGTCGGGCGAGAGATGCACGTCGTGCCGGTTCATGGGCCGCAGTCCCTCCCTACGGATCGCGTCCAGAGGGCGGTTCGTCGTCCCGTGGTAGAGAAACGGCGGCGGGATCGCCGGTGCCAGCCCGAGGTCGATGTCGATGCTGTGACCCTGGCTGGCGCGGATCCGGGTGCCGTCCACCGCGAAGCGCTGCTTGTCGTTGGCGGCGACCACGTGGTCCAGCTCGTCCCGGCCGAACGGGAAACCGTGCGCCGTGGCCGCGGCGATCAGTTCGTCGATCTCGACCCATCCGCCCTCGTCGAGGACGAGCCCGATCCGTTCCGGCTGGTGCCGAAGGTGCTTCGAGAGGTACTTGGACACCTTCACGGTCCGTCTCTCGATCCTCTCCTTCTCGTTCTTGTTCATCCCACGAGCGTGCCGGGAGAGATCTGAATCACGCGAATGATTTTGCTCCCGATGTTTGATCCACAGCCAAGTGTGGTTATCCACAGGGGAATTGGCGATTCTGTGGACAACTGGCCTTGAAGCAAGGCGGCTTCGTCAAGGTCAACTAACGGGCGGTGGCTTGGAGCGATCAGGTCCAAGGCCGGGGCCCGCACCTCTTGTTCGGCGGTCAGCCGCATGACATCAGTGGCGCGCTCCGCGCCAACCAGCGCCTCTATGGCCCGGATTGGCTCCCTCGGCATCGTCAGGAAACTCGTCCGATCCTCAGGTGGCGGGGCTGCTTCCGCTCCTGGTGCACCACAGGTGCAGCACCACGAACAGGCATGTAATCCAGGCGAGTTCGATGTCCACCGCCTGCTGCGAGAGGGGCGCAGTCGTCGTAAGAGTGAGGCCGTCACGGCCGCGTCCGCAGGTCGGAAGGTGTGGCCTGCCACAACGCAGCCGAAACGTCCTCGATGGTGAACTCCAGTGCGCGGGAGGCGACGTGTGAGACCTGGCCCCTCAACTCCCTGCAGTGGACCCCCGATCACGGTGCCTCACAGCGGCGGATCCACCCGTGCGACAGCCCTCAACACCCCCGGCATGAAGCGGGACATGAGGCGGCCTCCCCGGGCTTCTGGCGTCACCGGGACCACCGCCTCGTTGCGCACCACCGCCCGCAGGATCGCATCGGCGACCTTCTCCGGCGGGTAGTTGCGCCGCCCGTACAGACGCGCGGCACGCTGCTGGCGCCGCTTCTCCTCGGCGGCGTCCACGCCCGCGAACCGCGCGGTGGAGGTGATGTTGGTGTTGACGATGCCGGGGCAGATCGCGCTCACCCCGATGCCCTGGCCGGCCAGTTCCGCGCGCAGGCACTCGCTGAGCATCAGCACCGCCGCCTTGGAAGTGCTGTAGGCGGGCAGCACTTTGGAGGGCAAGTACGCCGCCGCCGACGCGGTGTTGACGATGTGTCCGCCCTGCCCGCGCTCGGCCATCTGCCTGCCGAAGAGCCGGCAGCCGTGGATCACGCCCCACAGGTTGACGTCGAGAACCTTCCTCCAGTCCTCGGAGGTGGTGTCGAAGAAGGAGCCGGACAGGCCGATACCGGCGTTGTTCACCAGGACGTCCACCACGCCGTACTCGGCGGCGACCTTCGCGGCGAGTTCCTCCATGGCCTGCTCGTCCGAGACGTCGACCGTCTCCGCCCAGGCCTCGGAGGCGCCGAGCAGCCGGGACAACTCGGCGGTCCGGAGCGCTGCCTCCGCGTCCCGGTCGACAGCCAGCACGCGCGCGCCGGACTCGGCGAACGCGAGCGCGGTGGCTCGCCCGATGCCGCTGCCCGCGCCGGTGACCAGGACGAGTTGCCCACCGAATCGCTCGGCGTACGCGCCCATCGCCTTTCTGGCAGTCGGTCCTCCGCGTTCCACCGACGTCACGAACTCGGTGATCCAGGCCGTCAGTTGGTCGGGACGGGTACGAGGGATCCAGTGCTTCGCCGGCAGCACCCGACGGGTCAACTGCGGAGCCCACCGCTCCAGTTCGTCGTAGAGCCGCTCCGACAGGAACGCGTCTCCCAGGGGCGTGATGAGCTGCACGGGGGCGTGCGCGTAGGCGTCCGGGCGCGGACGGCGCAACCGGGCGCGGACGTTGTCGCGGTACAGCCATGCCCCGTGCACCGCGTCCACCGGCAGCGACGGGGTCGGGTAGCCGCCGCCGGGGACCTTCTCGACGCGCTCCAGGATGCGGGGCCAGCGCTTGCCGAGCGGGCCGCGCCAGGCCAGCTCCGGCAGCCCGGGCGTGTGCAGAAGGTACACGTACCAGGACTTGGCGCCCTGGCCGAGCAGCTGGCCGACCCGGCGCGGAGTGGGGCGCGTGAGGCGCTCGTTGATCCAGTGGCCGAAGTGGTCGAGGGAGGGGCCGGACATCGAGGTGAACGAGGCGATCCGGCCCTTGGCTCGTTCGACCGTGACGAACTCCCAGGACTGCACCGAGCCCCAGTCGTGCCCCACCAGGTGCACCGGCCGGTCCGGGCTCACCGCGTCCGCGACGGCCAGGAAGTCGTCCGTCAGCTTCTCCAGCGTGAACCCACCGCGCAGCGGCTTCGGGGCAGTGGACCGGCCGTGTCCGCGGACGTCGTAGAGCACGACGTGGAAGCGCTCGGCGAGCCGGGGCGCGACTTCGGACCACACCTCCTTGCTGTCCGGATAGCCGTGCACCAGGACGACCGTCGGCGCCGAGCGGTCCCCCAGCTCGGCGACGCACAACTCGACCCCGCCGGTCCGTACCCGGTGCTCGCGCGCGCCGTGCGCCCCGGTCGATCCCGCCTGCGAAAGGCCCGTCACATGTCCTCCGCCCAGTGCCCCGGTCTCCCACGCTCGAACGAGCTCGCGCGGACCCGACGCGGACCGTGCGGTCCCCGGACCAGGCGAAAGGCAGGCCCGCCGTAGTCATGCCACCGCCCCACCCGTCCACCTCGGCCGCACGTCGATGCGGTACGTGCCCGTAACCTGACACCGGCGAATGTGACAGTCGTCGAAGGCCCGGTCAATAGGCCCTCCCCGGGGCTGTGGACAACCGGGCGGATGTGGACAACCCGGCCCCGGGATAGGCGACCTCAGCGTGACCCCTAGGGCCCCGTACGACTCCAGGTTGATACGAAGACAGCTCTGCGGAGTGACGACCGGCGTGGCCCGCGTCACTAGGGTCGAAGACGTGACTGTGATCGCGACCGAAAGCCTGAGCAAGCGGTTCCCCCGGGTGACCGCGCTTGACCGGCTCTCCGTGGACGTCGGGCCCGGTGTGACCGGACTCGTCGGAGCCAACGGAGCCGGCAAGTCCACACTGATCAAGATCCTGCTGGGTCTGTCCCCCGCCACCGAGGGCCGCGCCAAGGTGCTCGGCCTCGATGTCGCCACCAAAGGCGCCGACATCCGCGAGCGGGTCGGCTACATGCCGGAACACGACTGCCTGCCGCCGGACGTCTCGGCCACCGAGTTCGTCGTCCACATGGCGCGCATGTCCGGCCTGCCGCCGACCGCCGCGCGCGAGCGCACCGCGGACACGCTGCGCCACGTCGGCCTGTACGAGGAGCGCTACCGCCCCATCGGCGGCTACTCCACCGGCATGAAACAGCGCGTGAAACTCGCGCAGGCCCTGGTCCACGACCCGCAGCTGGTCTTCCTGGACGAGCCGACCAACGGCCTCGACCCCGTCGGCCGGGACGAGATGCTCGGCCTCATCCGCCGCATCCACACCGACTTCGGCATCTCGGTCCTGGTCACCTCCCACCTGCTGGGCGAGCTGGAACGCACCTGCGACCACGTGGTCGTCGTCGACGGCGGCAAGCTTCTGCGCTCCAGCTCCACCACCGACTTCACGCAGACCACCACGACCCTCGCGATCGAGGTCACCGACACCGACGAGCACCCCGACGGCACCCGCGCGGTGCGCGAGGCGCTCCACGCACGCGGGGTCGAGGTCGTCGACAGCGGCGGTGGCCTGCCCGGCGCCGGCCATGTGCTGCTGCTCACCGCACAGGGCGAGGAGACATACGACCTGATCCGCGACGTGGTCGCCGACCTCGGCCTCGGCCTGGTGCGCATGGAACAGCGTCGGCACCACATATCGGAAGTCTTCACGGACAGCGACGAACAGCGTGACACGGAGCGGAAGGAGGCGGTCGGCCATGGCAACTGAGCACCCCGTAGCAACACCCTCAGGTGACCAGACCCGCATCCACAACATCGGCTACCGCGCCTACGACGGCCCGCGCCTCGGCCGCGCCTACGCCCGCCGCTCCCTCTACTCGCAGTCCCTGCGCGGCGCCTACGGCCTCGGCCGCTCGGTCAAGTCCAAGGTGCTGCCGATGCTGCTGTTCGTGGTGATGTGCGTGCCCGCGGCCATCATGGTGGCCGTCGCGGTCGCCACGAAGGCCAAGGAACTGCCCCTCGACTACACGCGCTACGCGATCGTCATGCAGGCCGTCATCAGCCTGTACGTCGCCTCGCAGGCACCCCAGTCCGTCTCGCGGGACCTGCGCTTCAAGACCGTACCGCTGTACTTCTCGAGGCCCATCGAGACCGCCGACTACGTGCGCGCGAAGTTCGCGGCGCTGGCCTCGGCGCTGTTCGTCCTCACCGCCGCCCCGCTGCTGGTGCTTTATGTGGGCGCCCTGCTGGCCAAACTCGACTTCGCGGACCAGACCGAGGGATTCGCTCAGGGACTGGTCTCCGTGGCACTGCTCTCGCTCCTGTTCGCCGGCCTCGGCCTGGTCATCGCGTCGGTCACTCCCCGCCGCGGCTTCGGGATCGCGGCCGTGATCGCGGTCCTGACCATCTCCTACGGCGCCGTCTCCACGCTCCAGGCCATCGCCCAGGCGCAGAACAGCACCGGATCCATCGCCTGGATGGGCCTCTTCTCGCCCATCACGCTCATCGACGGAGTGCAGTCCGCGTTCCTGGGCGCCAGTTCCGCGTTCCCCGGAGGAGTTGGCCCGACGAACGGGGAGGGCGTGATCTACGTCCTCGCCACCCTCGGCATGATCGCCGCCTGCTACGGCCTCCTGCTGCGTCGCTACCGAAAGGTCGGACTGTGACCACGCTCAACATCGACCACGTCTCGCGCTGGTTCGGCAACGTGGTCGCCGTCAACGACATCACCATGACCGTCGGACCCGGTGTCACAGGTCTCCTCGGCCCCAACGGCGCCGGCAAGTCCACCCTCATCAACATGATGGGCGGCTTTCTGGCCCCTTCCACCGGCACCGTCACCCTCGACGGACAGCAGGTGTGGCGCAACGAGGCGATCTACCAGCACATCGGTATCGTCCCCGAGCGCGAGGCCATGTACGACTTCCTCACGGGACGCGAATTCGTCGTCGCCAACGCGGAGTTGCACGGCCTGGGCGCCAAGGCCGCCCAGAAGGCGCTGGCCACGGTCGAGATGGAGTACGCGCAGGACCGCAAGATCTCGACGTACTCCAAGGGCATGCGGCAGCGCGTGAAGATGGCGAGCGCCCTCGTCCACGACCCGTCGCTGCTCCTGCTGGACGAGCCCTTCAACGGCATGGACCCGCGTCAGCGCATGCAGCTCATGGACCTGCTGCGGCGCATGGGCGACGAGGGCCGCACGGTGCTGTTCTCGTCCCACATCCTCGAAGAGGTCGAGCAGTTGGCCTGGCACATCGAGGTCGTGGTCGCCGGTCGGCACGCGGCCAGCGGTGACTTCCGCAAGATCCGCCGCCTGATGACCGACCGCCCGCACCGCTACCTGGTGCGCTCCAGTGACGACCGGGCCCTCGCGGCCGCGCTGATCTCCGACCCGTCGACCTCCGGCATCGAAGTCGACCTCGCCGAGGGCGCGTTGCGTATCCAGGCCGTCGACTTCGGCCGGTTCACGGCCCTGCTGCCGAGGGTCGCGAGGGACCACGGCATCCGGCTGCTCGCGGTCTCGCCGTCCGACGAGTCCCTCGAGTCCGTCTTCTCGTATCTCGTCGCGGCGTAGGAGGCCCAAGATGTACGACCCCACAGTCGCCCGACTCACCTATCGGGCCCTGCTCGGCCGGCGCCGGGCCCTCATCCTGGGCGCCCTGCCGCTGCTGCTCATCGTCCTGTCGGTCGTGGTGCGCGCCCTGGCGGGCGCCGACGACCAGACCGCGTCCGACCTGCTCGGCGGGCTCGCGCTCGCCACCATGGTGCCGATCATCGGAGTGATCGCGGGCACCGGGGCGATCGGACCCGAGATCGACGACGGCTCCGTGGTCTACCTGTTGTCCAAGCCGATCAAACGGCCGACGATCATCTTCACCAAGCTCATCGTCGCGATAGCCGTGACGATGGTGTTCTCGGCGGTGCCCACCCTGATCGCGGGCTTCATCCTCAACGGCAACGGCCAACAGATCGCCGTCGCCTACACGGTGGCCGCTCTGGTCGCCTCCATCGCCTACGCGGCGCTCTTCCTGCTGCTCGGCACCGTGTCGCGGCACGCCGTGGTGTTCGGACTGGTCTACGCGCTGGTCTGGGAGGCCCTGTTCGGCTCCCTGGTGGCCGGGGCTCGCACGCTCAGCGTCCAGCAGTGGTCGCTGGCGGTGGCCCACAAGGTCGCCGGCGGGGACCTGGTGACCTCGGACGTCGGACTGACGACGGCGACCGTTCTACTGGTCGTCGTCACCGTGGCCGCGACCTGGTACGCGGGGCAGAAGCTCCGGTCGCTGACGCTCGCGGGCGAGGAGTAGGCGCTCCGCAGTGTTGACATCGGCTTCACCTCTGTCCGGGCACACTGTGCGAACGGGGGACAAACGGGGGCGGTACAGGGCCAGGAGGACGGGGATGGCAGGCGAGACGCAGGGGTACGACGACCGCGGACGGGACGGGGACGAGATCTGGGACGATCTCGTCCTGGACGAGGACTTCATACGGTCCGCCGAGACGTCCGAACCGTCCGCGCGGGCGCGGATGCTCGCCGCGCGCTGGCGTACCGAGAAGCCCGAGCCGCAGCCCTGGCGTTCCGACGAGCCGCCCGCGGGATGGTTCTTCAGCAAGCGCCGGCGCAGGTGGCGCCGCCGGTGAGGGAGTTCGGGGCCACCCGTTAATCAGTGGCGCCGAACTCGGCGTACCGGCACAGTGGTTATGTCCAGGACGCCGGGATCGAGCCGGCGCCACACACCGGGGAGGAGCAGGACGATGTCCATGCACGGCAGTACGTCCAGCTCCCACCAGGGCAGCCCGTGGCGGACTCCGGAGTAGTTACCCCTCCGTCGAGTCCGCCCCGTACGGGGAGCTGCCCGGGGCGGCCGCTTCGAGCACGCGGATCCCACTTCGCGTGAGGCCGCCCACCCGGAGGATTGGCCGAGTGGTAAGGCACTGGCTTGCTAAGCCATGGTCGGGGGTGACCCCGCGCACGTTCGATTCGTGCATCCTCCGCACGACCGAGGTGCTTCCGCCCGGCGGGAGCACCTCCGTTCAGCCCAGCAACCGCTCCAGCACCACCGCGATCCCGTCCTCGTCGTGGGAGGACGTCACCTCGTTCGCGACCGCCTTGAGTTCCTCGTGGGCGTTGGCCATGGCCACGCCGTACGAGGACCAGGCGAACATCGGGATGTCGTTGGGCATGTCACCGAAGGCGATCGTGTCCGCCGCCTTCATCCCCAGGCGGCGGGCCGCCAGGGACAGCCCCGTCGCCTTGGAGAGGCCGAGGGGGAGAAGCTCGACGATGCCCTCACCGGCCATCGCGACCGTCACGAAGCCGCCCGCGGCCTGGCGGGAGGCCTCCGCGAGCTGGTCGTCCGTGAGCGACGGATGCTGAATGTAGATCTTGTTCAGGGGGGCGGTCCACAGGTCGGACGCGTCCGTGAACGGTGTCGCGGGAAGCCTGCCGGTGACCGAATACCCGGGTCCCACCAGCACCTCGCCGTCCAGCCCGTCACGGCTCGCCGCGAGATACAGCGGACCGACCTCCGCCTCGATCTTCGCCAGCGCCACGCCTGCCAGCTGCCGGTCCAGGGTCACAGAGGTCAGCAGGCGGTGCTCACCGGCGTGGTACACCTGTGCGCCCTGGCCGCAGACCGCGAGGCCGTCGTAGCCGAGGTCGTCGAGGATGTGCCGGGTCCACGGGACCCCGCGGCCCGTGACGACGATGTGCGCGGCGCCCGCCGCGGTGGCCGCGGCGAGTGCCTCACGGGTGCGGGGCGCGACCGAGTCGTCGGAACGCAGCAGCGTTCCGTCGAGGTCGGTCGCGATCAGGCGGTAGGGAAAACTCTCGGCAGCCGACGTACTCACTTGGCGACCGGCTCCAGGACCTCACGGCCGCCCAGGTACGGACGCAGCACCTCCGGCACCCGCACGGAACCGTCGGCCTGCTGGTGGTTCTCCAGGATCGCCACGATCGTGCGCGGTACGGCGCACAGCGTGCCGTTGAGCGTCGCCAGCGGCTTGACCTGCTTGCCGTCACGGACCCGGATGGACAGCCGACGGGACTGGAACTCGGTGCAGTCCGAGGTCGAGGTCAGCTCTCGGTACTTGCCCTGGGTCGGGATCCACGCCTCGCAGTCGAACTTGCGGGCGGCCGAGGAGCCGAGGTCGGCGGAGGCGACGTCGATGACCCGGAACGGCAGCTCCAGGGACGTCAGCCACTGCTTCTCCCACTCCAGCAGGCGCTGATGCTCGGCCTGCGAGTCCGCCGGGTCGACGTACGAGAACATTTCGACCTTGTCGAACTGGTGCACGCGGAAGATGCCCCGGGTGTCCTTGCCGTGCGAGCCGGCCTCACGGCGGAAGCAGGGCGAGAAGCCCGCGTACCGCAGCGGGAGCCGGTCGGCGTCGATGATCTCGTCCATGTGGTACGCGGCGAGCGGGACCTCGGAGGTGCCGACCAGGTAGAGGTCGTCCTTGTCGAGGTGGTAGACGTCCTGGGCCGCCTGGCCGAGGAAGCCGGTGCCGGCCATCGACTGCGGGCGGACCAGCGCGGGCGTCAGCATCGGCGTGAAGCCGGCCGCCGTGGCCTGCCCGATCGCCGCGTTCACGAGCGCGAGTTCGAGGAGCGCGCCGACACCCGTCAGGAAGTAGAAACGCGAGCCGGACACCTTGGCACCGCGCTCGACGTCGATCGCGCCGAGGATGTGGCCGAGTTCCAGGTGGTCCTTGGGGTCGAAGCCCTCCGCGCCGAAGTCACGGATGGTGCCGTGCGTCTCCAGCGTGACGAAGTCCTCCTCGCCGCCCACCGGCACCTCGGGGTGCACGAGGTTGCTGAGTCGCAGGAGCAGCTCCTGGGTCTCGGCGTCGGCCGTGTCGCGCTCGGCGTCGGCGGCCTTGACGTCGGCGGCGAGCTGGCTCGCCTTCTTCAGCAGCTCCGCCTTCTCGTCCGGGGTGGCCCTAGGGATGAGCTTGCCGAGCGCCTTCTGCTCGGCACGCAGCTCGTCGAAGCGGACGCCGGACGACCTGCGCCGCTCGTCGGCGGACAGGAGGGAGTCGACGAGCGCGACGTCCTCTCCACGGGCACGCTGGGAGGCGCGCGCACGGTCGGGGTCCTCACGGAGCAGGCGAAGGTCAATCACGCGCTCAAGGCTACCGGTGCCGGGTGACGGCTCACGACTCACTATTCCGAGGCGCGCCGAATCACCGCTTACGTTCCGTTATGAGCGAATTGCCGATCGTGTCAATAAAAGGCGTCTCGCTCCCTGGGACGAAGGAGGCGGCAGGCGTCGGGTTGACTCGATTCCCTTGTGTGGAGCGGAACTTGGGGATGCGTTCATCCACAAGGATCCACAGCTCCGAAAAGTTATCCACAGGGTGTGAGAAAGATCTGTGGATGCCGGAAGTGATCATTCCGAAAGGGGCTCCCGGGGCGAAGGATTCCCGAGTCAAACCACCTTCACGCCCACTTTCGGGTGGAAATGGGCACCCCAGAGGGGGGAGTAAAGGAAACGGGTGGGCGAAGGGTGACCTACGGGAGTGTGGACGAACTTGGGCGCCACAGGGCGATTTGTCGACTAGATACCACTTCGTTGTCGACTTGTCCCCAGGTCGAGAAGCTGGCCTGTGGATAACTCCTGTGGATAACTAAAATATGCAGGTAGGAGCGATTGGAACCATCCCAGAAACGTCCCAGAAACCTCCCGGAAACGCCCTAGAAACGCCCGTCCTGACAGCGCGCCACCCAGTCCGCCGCCGCGACGAACTCCTCGTCGGAGGTGCCGATGTACGGCTGCCGCACGTCCGCCACCTCGGCGTCCGCACGCGGGTACGACCCGAGGAACCGCACCTGGAGGCAGATCCGCTTGAGCCCCATCAGAGCCTCGGCGACCCGGCGGTCGGAGATGTGCCCCTCGGCGTCGACGCAGAAGCAGTAGTTGCCGATGCCGGCGCCGGTGGGCCGGGACTGCAGCAGCATCAGGTTGATGCCGCGGGTCGCGAACTCGCCGAGCAGGTCGCGCAGACCGCCGGGGTGGTCGTCGCGTTGCCACAGCACGACGGACGTCTTGTCGGCGCCGGTCGGCGCGGCGGGCCGGGCGGGGCGGCCGACCAGCACGAACCGGGTCTGGGCGTTCTCCGCGTCGTGGATCCCGCTCTCCAGGGCCGTCAGGCCGTATCGGGCGGCCGCGAACTCGCCCGCGAAGGCGGCGTCGTACTGGCCCTCCTGGACGAGGCGGGCGGCGTCCGCGTTCGACGCGGCCGACTCCCACTGGGCGTCCGGGAGATTCTTCTTGAGCCAGTTGCGTACCTGGGGCTGGGCGGCCGGGTGCGCGGAGACCGTCTTGATGTCCGACAACTCGGTGCCGGGCCGGACCAGCAGCGCGAAGGTGATCGACAGCAGCACCTCGCGGTAGATCATCAGCGGCGCGCCCGCGACCAGTTCGTCGAGCGTCGTGGTGATTCCGCCCTCGACGGAGTTCTCGATCGGCACGAACGCGGCCTCGGCCTCACCGCCGCGGACCGCGTCGAGCGCCGACTGCACGGACACGTACGGGATCAGTTCCCGCGTCGCCGCTTCCGGAAGAGTGCGCAGGGCGACTTCGGTGAAGGTGCCCTCAGGACCGAGATACGCATAGCTCGCTGGCATGACCTCACCCTAATGGGCCTTGTGAAACCCGGCGTAACCTTTCTGGCCCTGCCCCTCTCAGGGGTGACCTCACCCCTCCAGGAGCCGCTGTCCCACGTATTCCCCCCGGGCTGCCCCGCCGGGCACCGCGAACAGGCCGCTGGCCTCGTGGCGGATGAACTGCGACAGGGCGTCCCCGCGGTCGAGCTTGCGCTGGACCGGGACGAAGCCGCGCACCGGGTCGGCCTGCCAGCAGATGAAGAGGAGGCCCGCGTCGGGGGCTCCGTCCGCGTCGAAGCCGTCGTGGTACGAGAAGGGTCGGCGCAGCATCGCGGCGCCGCCGTTCTGGTCGGGGCGCGTGATGCGGGCGTGCGCGTTGATCGGGACGACCAGGTTGCCCTGGGCGTCGGTCTTCTCCAGGTCCATCGCGGTCGTCTCGGTGCCTCCGGACAGTGCCGACCCGTCGGACTTGCGGCGCCCGATCACGTGCTCCTGGGCCCGGACCGAGAGCTTCTCCCAGTCGTCCAGGAGCATGCGGATCCGGCGTACGACGGCGTAGGAGCCGTTCGCCATCCAGGTGGGCGTGCCGGACTCGGGCACGAAGATCCGCTGGTCGAAGTCGGGCTCGGCGGGCTTCGGATTGCGGGTCCCGTCCATCTGACCCATCAGGTTGCGGGCCGTCATGGGGTGCGAGGTGGCGCCGGGCGAGCGGTTGAAGCCGTTCATCTGCCAGCGGAGCCGGGCCGCGCTGCCGGCGTCCTTCTGGACGGCGCGCAGGGCGTGGAACGCGACCAGGGCGTCGTCGGCGCCGATCTGCACCCACAGGTCGCCGTCGCTGCGCTTCTTGTCGAGGTGGTCCGAGGAGAAGTCGGGCAGCGGGTCCAGGGAGACCGGTCGCTGCTTCTCCAGTCCCGTCCGACCGAAGAAGCTGTGGCCGAAGCCGAAGGTGATCGTCAGGGAGGATGGACCGGCGTCCCGGGCCACGTCCGTGTCGTCCTGGAGCGCGGGCTCGCCCGCCATCAGCCGCTCGGCCGTTCGTGACCAGCGGCGCAGCAGCGCGGCGGCCTCCTTGCGGCCCGCGCCCGCCGCCAGGTCGAAGGCGACGAGATGACCGCGGGCCTGCAGGCCCTGAGTGATCCCGGGCTGATGTTTCCCGTGAAACATCGCCTGGCCGCTGCCCAGGGAGGCCAGCGGCGTGGCCCCGGCGGGCCTGGCGGTGTACCCCACGGCCCCGCCGACCGCACCGAGGACGAGCCCGGTGGCACCGGCGGTCCCGAGCAGCTTCCGCCGCGTGACGCCGGCCGCCGAGGGCGCGGCCGGCTCGGAGGCCGCCTCCTCCGGCGCGGGCGCACCGGCCTGAGCAGGGGCTTGAGCACCGGCCTTGGTACGGGCCCGGTCACGGGCCTGGGGAATGGACTGGTCAGACATGTCGCGGGTCAGCCGATCTGCGCGTTCTTGGAGATGGTCGTCTGGTCGATGTCGGAGGTCCGCACGGTCACCGCGATCTTCCAGTCGCCCGCCACGGGGATCTGCACCCCGTTCGCCGACCAGTGGCCGGTGGTGATGTGGTCGGGCACCACGGGCAGCGGCCCGATGTCCTTGGCCTCCAGGGTGAAGGCGACCTTGACCTCGGGGATGTCGAAGGCACGTCCGTTGGGCCGCTGGACGTAGACGTGCATCTCGTTGCCGCCCACCCGCGCGGGGTCGAGGTCGACCGTCACGACGCCCTTGCCGTCCTCGCCGCCGGTGTCGAACGACATGTCCAGGGTCAGCGCGCCGGACGAGGAGGCCGAGGAGGAGGACGAGGACGTGGCGGCCGCCGCCTTGGCATCCTCCTCCGTGCGCCCGGGTTCGGTCTGCGTCAGCACGGTGGTGACGGCGAGCAGGACGACGGCGACCCCGGCCTCGGCGAGCACGGAGCGGCGCAGCCCGAACCGGTTCGGGTCGGCGTCCCGCGCCCGCTTCTCCCGCGCCGCGTCCACCGCGGCCCGCTGCCGGGCGAGCTGTGCGTCCCGCTTGGAGCCACCGCCGGTCGCACCGTCCCCGTCCGAGCCGCCACCGCTCTTCGCACCGTCCTCCGTCGAGGCACCCCCGCCCTTGGCCCCGCCGCCCTTGGCGTCACCGGCGGCGGCGTTGGCGGTGACCCGCTGCTTCTGCGGCTTGTCCCGCTGGACCACCGTGTCCGCCAGCCGTGCCGTCCACCGCCGCGAGAGGAACCCGACGCCGACGAGCAACGCCACGAGCCCGATCTTGACGAGCAGCAGTTGCCCGTACCGGGTGCCGGTGAACGCCGACCACGAGCCGAGCTGGCGCCACGACTGGTAGACGCCGGTCGCGATCAGCGCGACCACGCTGCCGAAGGCGACCTGCGAGAACCGGCGTACGGCGACCGTGTCGACGGGCCGCTCCGAGGGCGCCCGGTACAGCGCGACGAGCAGTGCGGTGAGCCCGCCGAGCCAGGTCGCCACGGCCAGCAGGTGGACGACGTCGACGGGCATCGCGAGGCCGGCCTGGAGGCCGACGGAGGCGTGCTCGGACATCGCCCAGCTCGCGGCGATTCCGGCCGCCACGACGGTCCCGCCGATCGCCAGCCCGAAGGTCAGATCGCGCTTCTCCTCGTCCTCCCGCTTCTCGTACGCCCCGAAGAGCACCGCGATGAACAGTGCCGCCGCGGCGAGCAGCAGCAGCCGGGAGACCAGCGCGGCACCCGTCTTGGTCTGCAGCACCTGTCCGAGCAGGTCGAGGTCGAAGATGTCGCCGACCTTCCCCGAGCCGGTGTAGGAGCCCCGCAGGAGCAGCAGGAAGAGGGTGGCGGAGGTGAGCGCCAGCCATCCGGAGACGACGAGCCGCTGCATGGCCCGTACGCCGGCGCCGCGCGGCCAGCAGGCGAGCACGAAGGCGGCGCCGCCGGCCAGCACGATGAAACCGGCGTACGACAGGTAGCGGCCGAACCCGTACAGCCAGCCGACCACTCCGCCGCCCGCCGTGCCGCCCGACACCGCGACCGAGGTGGAGGAAGGCGCGCCGACCGAGAAGGTGTAGGCGCCGGAGACGGGATGGCTGTCCGCGGACACGACCTGGTAGGCGACGGTGTACGTGCCGTCGGGCAGTCCGCTGTGCAGTCGCACCGAGTAGGTCGTGCCGCTCACGTTGGACGGCTTGCCGTCCTGCACGGGCTTGCCCTTGGGGTCCAGCACGCGCAACGAGTCGGCGGACAGCGAGACCTGCTCGGAGAAGGTCAGTGAGACCTGGGTGGGTGCCTTGTCGACCACCACCCCCTGCTGGGGGTCGCTGCCGGTCAGCGCGGCGTGCGCGGAGGCCGGAGCGGCCGTGGCGAGGAGCATTCCGGTGGCGGCCAGGAGCATCAGCACCAGGGTCCGGACGCGGGGGGCGATGGTCTGCGTCAAGGGGTTCCCTCCCTCAGTGTCCGGTCGTCGGTGTGTAGGTCGCCGACTTCACCGGCATCTTGACGACGACCGGGGCGGACTTGGTGAAGTGCAGCTCGACCGAGAGGGTCTGGCCCTGCTTCGGCTTGCGCTTCAGCTTCTCGAACATCAGATGGTTGCCACCGCTTTTGAACACGAGTTGACCATGCGCGGGGACGGGAAGGTCCTGGACCTCCCGCATCGAGCCGCCGACCGTCTCGTGCACGGTGACCTGGCCGGCCTGGTCGCTGGTGACCGAGGTCAGCTCGTCCTTCGTGGAGCTGTCGTTGACTATCGTCAGGAAGCCGGCCGCCATGTCGTCGGACACCGGCTGCGGCATGTAGGCGTCGGCGACGGACAGACCGTCCCCGCTGTCGGAGTCCGCGCCGCACCCGGCGAGGACGAGCGACAGGGCCAGGGCCCCGCCCGCTGCGGCGGTCAGGGAGGGACGCCTCACACGCCTCACGGGTTCTCACCCTTGATGATCTTGGGGAGGTCCTTGGTGTAGTCGTCGACGGTGGCGTCCTCGCCGTACAGCACATAACCGGCGTCGGTCTTCGGGGAGAACGCGACGACCTGGGTGCCGTGCACGGAGACGAGTTTGCCGTTCTTGTCCTTGTGCGTCGGCTCGATGGAGATGCCGAGGGTGCGGGCGCTCGCCTGGATGGTGGCGAAGTCGCCGGTCAGGCCGACGAACTCGGAGTCGATGCCGTTGAGCCACTTGCCGAGCTCGGCCGGGGTGTCACGCGCGGGGTCCGTGGTCACGAACACCACCCGCAGGTCGTCCTGTTCGGCCTTGGGCAGCTGCTTCTTGGCGACGGCGATGTTGTTCATCGTCAGGGGGCAGACGTCGGGGCAGTGGGTGTAGCCGAAGTAGACCAGGGTCGGTTTGCCCGCGGTCTCCTTGCGGAGGTCGTACTTCTTTCCCTGGGCGTCGGTGAGTACCAGGTCCGGCTTCTTGAACGGCTGGTCCAGCACGGTGGCAGCCTTGTCCGAGCCGGACTCCTCGGAGACCACGGAAACGGGTGAGCTGCTGTCGTCACCGCTGCCGCACGCGGAGAGGGTCAGGGTGGCGGCGGCGAGCAGCGAGGCCACCGCGAGCGTCTTCTTGCGCATAGAAAAATGTCCCAGATGTGATGGTGCCGATGTCCACCGGGGTCGTACCCGCGGACCTCCGCGCGGTTTCACGGGGTTCCACGAGGTGGGCCTACGCGTAGGGGTACGACCCCGGTGCACGGTCGGGCGAGCGATCTCAGGCGTCGGTGCGCCGACGTCCGGCGAGCACGCCGTAGGCCACGCCCAGCGCGCCGACGACGATGCCGACCACGCCGAGGACGCGGGCGGTGGTGTCACTGCTGTCGGCAGGGGCGGCGGTCTCGGCGGCGGCGGACTTGGTGTCGTCGGAGGCCTCCTCGGCCGCCGCCGAGCCGTGGTGGCCGTCCTCGGAGGCGGCGGACAGCGTGAGCACGGGAGCCGGCGTCTCGGGCTCCTCGTCGCCCTCCTTCTGCTCCTCGATCCAGCGCACGACCTCCTTGTTGGAGTACGTCTGGATGGCCTTGAAGACCAATTGGTCCGCGTCCTCGGGCAGCGCGCCGACGGAGAGCGGGAACTTCTCGAAGAAGCCGGCCTTGATCCCGGCGCCGGTGGCGGTCCAGGTGACCTTGCTGACCGCCTCGGTGATCTGCTCGCCGTGTGCCTCGACGGGCTTGGCGAGCTTGGACTTGGTGACCTTGACGTCCCAGCCCGGTACCGGCTCCGGCATGACGGAGGCCAGCGGGTGGTCGGTGGGGAAATTGACCTCCAGCTTGGTGGTGGAGGCGTTGTCGCGCTCGTTGGGGACCTTGAAGTCGATGACCGCGTAACCGCCCTTGGCCGCGACCCCTTCGGGCTGCACGCTGACGTGCGCGAACGCGGGCGAGGACAGGACGACGACGGCGGTGGCGGTGAGCGCGCCGACGGCGGCGAGACGAGAGGCCTTCATGGAGGGCACTCCACTTCGGTGAGGTTCCGGTGATGAGGAGGGGTACGCGTGCGGGCGCTCACTGGGGAGCGCGGGCACACGCGCGTGCCGCACGACGGCGGCCCTCCCCACGGACGTACGGGCGTACAGACACGTACCGATGTACGGCGCTGTACGGGATGTACCGAGTGTGGAGTGTGCGGGGCGCGTCGCGTCAGGCGGCGAGGGAGAGCGCGACGGCGGCCGGTGGGCCCCGTCTGATCACCGTGTGCTGGAGCGCGGCAGGCCGGGGCCCCGGCGGCGCGTGGGAAGGGGTGCGCGGCGGTCGCGGGCCGGCCTCGGGCGCGCCCGGCAGTCCGGCTCGCAGGGCGCGCACCAGCGCGAGCGCCCCGCGCAGGGACCGTACGCGCGCCCCGTCGGCGACCGAGTGCGCCGACACCGCCGACAGTTCTGCGAGCCGTAGCAGGGCCAGGTCTCCACGGCGCAGCAGCCAACCGGCGGCGAGGGCGGCGAGGACGTGGCCCAGCAGCATCGGCAGGGACGGCAGCAGCGACATGGAGGAGCTCGCTGCCGTGGACGCGGCGTCAGCGGCGTCCGCGGGGTGGCCCACGGCGTCGGCGCCGGTGCCGCCCGTCGTGACCGGGTGGATCCGGGCGTCGGCGAGGATCCGATGGGCCTGGGCGGGGCTGAGTGCCGCGGCGGTGGTCCCGCACACGAGCCGAGCGGCCCGCTCGACCAGCGAGGCGTCCGACATCGACGCCATCGACCTCACGGAGGTCATCGAACCCATCGAACTCATGGACGAGGCTGACGTCGAAGCCGCCGACGCGGTGGCCGTGACCGCCGCCGCGCCGTGCTGGCCCAGTCCGAACAGCACGTGCAGCACGGTCTGTCCGACGGCGAGCAGCGCCGCGATCCCGGGCAGGGACCGCTCACGTCCGGCGAGCGGCACCGCGACCAGGGCGACCCCCAGGAATCCCGCGCCCACCGTCCACAGCGGAAGCGTGGTGCAGGAGGCGAGGGCGTGACCCGCGGCGGCCAGCACGACGCAGACCGCGGCGAACACCGCGGCCCGCAGGACCCGGAGATCTGCTCCGGGGCGCGCCGTGCGCGGGTGGGGGGCAGTCATGGCGGGCTCATCATCGCACTGGCCTCACGGACGCCATGCGGCAGGTCCACAAGATGACGTACGGGCGGTACGACCGGAAGTCCTCCTGTGTCATGAACTGCCCCACATACACCGCCCGTCACCCCAGGTACATCCCCCGAATGAGCGGCATCACGTCATCGATGTGCTTACACCCCGGACCTCGCGGCAATACGTAACGGTATGTCGAGCCGCAGCCAGGAGGCTGGAGCATGAGCATCTGGTGGTCACTCCATTTGCGGCGTGAGGCTGCGAGCGTTCCGCTCGCCCGTCGTCTGCTGCTCGGCACCATGGAGACCGCGGGTGTCGATCCCGACGTCTCCTACGACCTGTCCGTCGCCCTCAGCGAGGCCTGTGCCAACGCGGTCGAGCACGGTGGGGACATCGGGTACGGCGACTCCTCGGGGGCGTTCCGCGTCACCGCCTACCTCGACGGCGAGAAGTGCCGTATCGAGGTCGCCGACTCGGGCCCCGGCTTCACCCGTCCCCAGCCCGTCCGGCTCGCCCCCAGCGGGGCCGAGAACGGCCGCGGGCTGTGCCTCATCCAGGAACTCGCCGACCACGTCCAGATCGGCAACAAGCCCGGACGGCGCGGTGCGGTGGTCCGCTTCGACAAGATCCTCAAGTGGAGGAAGGACGCGCCGCTGATGGCTGTCTGACGCCCGCATTCTCAGTCTGCGCACAGGAACGGCCCAGGTTCCTGACGGTTGCCGCCCCTAGGTTCATGGACATGACGGGAAACCACAGAGTCACCTCGATCACCCGGCGCCGCGCTCTCGTGGTGACTGGCGGCACGCCCCCGACCGGTGCCCCGAGTGGCGCTCCCACGGGCGCCCCGCCGAGCGGCAGCGCCTCCCCGTCGGCCTCGGTGTCCTCGTAGCGCATGCGCAGCCGTGAGGACGACACGCTGGCCCATGCCGCCGTGGACGCGCTGACCGCACAACTGGCCCTGGCTCCCAAGCCGGGCCTGCCCGATCCGCGTGACCTCGCCGCCCGGGCCGGACACCGGGACCACGACTCCCTGCGCTGGTCGGCCAAGGCGCTCGCGCCCGGCCTCGCGGCGATGGCCGCCGCCGCCCGCCGCACCGGCGAACCCACACCCCAGCTCCGTACCGAACTGGGCGCGATCGGCAGGTGCGCCGAACACTCGGTGGGCCTCGCCGGCGGCGGCCACCGGGGCGCCCTGTGGACGCTCGGCCTGCTGGTCGCGGCGGCCGCCCTCGACCCCGGTGCCGGGGCGCGGGAGGTGACCGCGGCCGCCAAGCGGATCGCCGCGCACCCCGACCGACGGGCACCGCGGCGGCCCTCGCGCGGCTCGTCGATCTCGGCGAAGTACGGGGCGGCCGGCGCGCGCGGTGAGGCACGGGCCGGATTCCCGCACGTACGGCGGGCGTTGGACGCCCTCGCGGCAGCGCGCACCGCCGGCGCCACGGAGGACCAGGCCCGCCTGGACGCCCTCCTGACCGTGATGTCCACCCTTCAGGACACCGAACTCCTGTACGTCACGGGCCCCGGCGGCCTGCGTCACGTCCAGGCGGGCGCCCGTGCGGTCCTGGAGGCGGGCGGTACGGCGACCGAGGCGGGCCGCGCGGCCCTGCACGGCCTCGACGCGGACCTCCACACGCGTGCGTGGAGCCCTCGCGGCAGCGCCGGTCTGCTGGCGGGGGCGATGTTCCTGGACGGACTCGCGGTGACGGTCGGTGCCCGGGGGCGGGTGGCCGTGGGCTAGGGGAGTTTCGAAAGGCCTGTGCGGTGTGGTGCGGGGCCTTCGAAACACCCCCCTGGTGAGGGGCTCGCCGAACAGCCGGTCCGCACGGGCCTGTTCACGAGGACCGACGGCCGTCAGCTCGCGAGGACGGGCCGTTCCAGCTCCGCCCGGCGATGGGCCCGGCGTGTCGCCGGGCCCATCGCGTAGTACGCCGCCGGCGTCACCCCGCCCGACAGCAGCCACCCCGGGGTCCTCCACTCCACAGAGCGCCTTTCACTGCCCCCATTCCAGGACCTTCCCGAACACCTCCAGCGCCTGCGGGTACACCCGCTCCCCGGGCGTCCCGTACCCCACGACCAGCCCCTGCGGCCGTCCCTCGATGCCAGGCGTGTGCCAGTGCTCCCCGAGATGCCCCACCATGAGCCCCGCCGCCTCTGCCCGCTCCAGCACCGCCGCCTCGTCGTCGACGTCCACGAGCGCGTGCAGCCCGGCCGCGATCCCACGTACGCGCCGCCGCGCCCCCGGGAGATCCAGCAGGTCCTGCCGGCCCGACCGGCCCGAAAGGCCCGACTGCTCCAGTCGGGCCAGGAGTCGGTCCCGGCGGCGCCGGTACCGCAGTCGGCAGGCCCGCACATGCCGGTCGTAGGCATGGCCGTCGATCAGCTCGGCCAGCGCCAACTGGCCGATGGACTCGGTGTGGTGGTCGCTGTGCAGCTTGGCGTCGGCCACCGCGTCCACCAGGTGCGGCGGCAGCACCATCCAGCCGAGCCGCAACGCGGGCCCCAGCGTCTTGGAGACGGTGCCCAGGTACGCCACGTGCCCCGGCGCCATCCCCTGGAGCGCGCCGACGGGCTGCCGGTCGTAACGGAACTCCCCGTCGTAGTCGTCCTCGACGACCAACGCTCCACGCGCGCGGGCCCAGTCGGTGAGCGCCCGCCGGCGTTCCGGGTGCAGCGTCACGCCGGTCGGGTACTGGTGCGCGGGTGTGACGACCACGGCGGCCACCCGCCCCAAGTCCTCCACCACGCAGCCCCGTTCGTCCACCCGGACCGGCACCACGCGTCCCCCGCCCCGCCGCACCACCTCCCGGTGGAAGGGCATCCCGGGGTCCTCCATGGCGACCCGGGCCCCGTCCAGCACGCGGGTGAGCAGCGCCAGCCCCTGCACAGCCCCGGAGGTGACCACGATCCGCTCCGGTGGCGCGACCACCCCGCGCACCCGCCCCAGGTACCCCGACAACGCCGTCCGCAGCTCGATCCGGCCGCGCGGATCGCCGTAGCCGTACGCCGACGAGGGCGCCGTCGCGACGGCCCGCCGCACGGCCCGTGACCAGGCGGCCACCGGGAACGCCCCGGTGTCCGGGCTGCCGGGCCGCAGATCGAACCGAGGCACCCGCGCCCGTGCGGCCGGCTGCCGCGGCTCGGCGGTGGCGGAGGGCAGCGGTGCGACCTGCGTACCGGCTCCCTGCCGAGCGGTCAGATAGCCCTCGGCGACGAGCTGGTCGTAGGCCGCCTTGACGGTCCCCCGGGAGACCCCCAGCTCCTCCGCGAGCCGCCGGGTGGCAGGCAACCGCGCCCCGGGCGCCAGCCGCCCGTCGCGAACGGCGTCACGCAGGGCACGTTCGAGCCCGGCGCGACGCCCTTCGCCGGGGTCGGCCTCCAGGTGCAGGTCCACACCAGCACGCCCGGGGCGCGGATCGTCAGCTCTTCTTCAGGGCCGCCATCCACGCCTCGACCTCATCGGACCGGCGAGGCAGCCCGGCCGACAGATTCCGGTTCCCGTCCTCGGTCACCAGGATGTCGTCCTCGATCCGCACCCCGATCCCCCGGTACTCCTCGGGCACGGTCAGGTCGTCGGCCTGGAAGTACAGACCGGGCTCGACCGTCAGCACCATTCCCGGCTCCAGCGTGCCGTCCACATACGACTCCACACGCGCGGCGGCGCAGTCGTGGACGTCCATGCCGAGCATGTGCCCGGTGCCGTGCAGGGTCCACCGGCGCTGCAATCCCAGCTCCAGCACCCGCTCGACGGGCCCTTCGACGAGCCCCCACTCCACGAGCCGCTCGGTCAGCACCCGCTGGGCCGCGTCATGGAAGTCCCGGTACTTCCCGCCGGGCCGCACCGCCGCGATACCGGCCTCCTGGGCCTCGTACACCGCGTCGTAGATCTTCTTCTGGATCTCGCTGTACCGGCCGTTGACCGGCAGTGTGCGCGTGACGTCCGCGGTGTAGTACGTGTGCGTCTCGACGCCCGCGTCCAGCAGCAGCAGGTCACCGGAGCGCACGGGCCCGTCGTTGCGCACCCAGTGCAGGGTGCAGGCGTGCGGACCGGCGGCGCAGATGGAGCCGTAGCCGACGTCGTTGCCCTCCACCCGCGCGCGGAGGAAGAACGTGCCCTCGATGTACCGCTCGGAGGTCGCCTCCGCCTTGTCGAGCACCCGGACGACGTCCTCGAAACCGCGGACCGTCGAGTCGACCGCCTTCTGCAGCTCACCGATCTCGAACTCGTCCTTGACCAGCCGTGCCTCGGACAGGAAGACCCGCAGTTCCTCGTCGCGCTCGGCGGTGACCTTGTCCGTCAGCGCGGCCTCGATCCCGGCGTCGTGACCGCGCACGACCCGGACCGGGCCGGTGGCCTCGCGCAGCCGGTCCGCCAGTTCGCGGACGTCGGAGGCGGGGATGCCGTACAGCTCCTGGGCCTCGGTCAGGGAGTGGCGGCGGCCGACCCACAGCTCCCCCTGGCCGGACAGCCAGAACTCGCCGTTCTCGCGGTCGGAGCGCGGCAGGAGGTAGATCGTCGCCTTGTGGCCGTCGGCGGTGGGCTCCAGGACGAGGACACCGTCCTCGGTCTGGTTGCCGGTGAGGTACGCGTACTCGACCGAGGCCCGGAAGGGGTACTCCGTGTCGTTCGAGCGGGTCTTCAGCTTGCCCGCGGGGACGACCAGGCGCTCGCCGGGGAAGCGCGCGGAGAGCGCGGCACGGCGGGCGGCGGTCTCGGTGGCCTGGGCGATCGGCTGCAGGTCGTGCAGCTCCGTGTCGGCCCAGCCGGTCTGCATGTTCTGTGCCAGCTCGTCGGACACGCCCGGGTACAGTCCGTTCTTCCGCTGCTTGATCGGCTTTTCCGACTCGTCCGGCTCTTCCGGGACCGCTGCGGTAGCAGCGACATCCGAAGCTGCCGGGGTGAGCTCGTCGGCCACGGTCATCCTCCTAGATACGGCACTGGACCCCCTCCATCGTACGGTCGTACGGAAGGGGGCCCAGGGCCGAAGGGCCTGTTACCGACGCCGGGCCCATCGGTTGCGCGCGGGCCCCTACTCGAAGTGAGCGGCGAGCAGGACCACGTCCTCCGCGCTGTCCGCCTCGTCCAGCCCGTCCGGCAGAACGGCCCGCAGGACGTGGTCGACGACGGTGTCCGGGTCGTGCCGCAGCGCCTTGGGAACCGCGGCCGCCGCCGCGTGCAGCCGCGCGAAGGCGCGGTCGGTGGGGTCGCCGGTGCGGTGCAGCAGACCGTCGGTGTACAGCAGAACCGTCTCGCCGGCCTCCGCCTGGATCTCCACGCTCGGTGCCTCCCAGCAGGCGAGCATGCCCAGCGGCGCCGACACCGAGGTCTCCACGAACTCCGTGCGCCGCTCACCGATCAGCAGCGGCGGGCTGTGCCCGGCACCGGCAAGGGTGATCTTGCGCAGAGCGGGTTCGCAGTAGGCGAAGAGGGCGGTGGCGGAGCGGGCGGGCTCGGTGAGCCGCAGCAGCAGCTCCAGATCGGACAGCACCGCGACCGGGTCCTCGCCCTCCATCACCGCGTACGCCCGCAGGGACGCCCGCAGCCGGCCCATCGCGGCGACCGCGCTGGGCCCGGAACCCGTCACCGACCCGACGGCGAGCCCGAGCGCGGCGTCCGGCAGCGGCAGCGCGTCGTACCAGTCGCCGCCGCCGCGCGGGCCGCTGCGGTGCCGGGCGGCGAGCCGCACTCCGGCGACGCGGGGGAGCCGGGACGGCAGCAGTTCCTCGGCGATCGTCGCCAGGCACGCGCGAGTGCGCTCGACCTCGACCAGTCGGGCCAGGTGCTCGCCCGCGTAACGGGCGTACAGACCGACGAGGTGACGCTGGCGCTCGGTCGGTTGGGCGGCCTCGTCGTAGAGCCACACGGCGGCACCGAGGCGGCGGGCGCCCCCGCCCAGGGTGCAGTGGCCGATGACGTCGGTGGTGCGGTCGGTCGGTTCGGCGGGGCCTTCGACGGGGCCCTCGGCGGTCAGGGGAAGCGCGTAGCTGGCCGCGTATCCGAGGCGGGCGGCCACTTCGCGGTGCCGGGGGTCGAGTCCGTCCGCGGCGAACAGGTCGGGTTCGGCGATCTCGCCCTCGCCGCCCGGCAGTCCGTCGAGGATGCGGCCGTACGCCAGTGAACTGCGCGGCACGGTCTCGATGTGGCCGACGTCGGCGCGGCCGAGGCCCAGGCCGATGGTCGTGTCGGGGCCGAGTCCGTCGCCCGGTTCCAGGACGGCCAGTCCGCGGCGGGCACCCACCAAGGCGGCGCCGGCGCTCAGGAGTTCCTGGAGTGCGTCGGCGAGCACGCTCGTGCGTGCCAGTCGTTCGGTGAGTTCGTGCAGCGTGGTGAGGTCCGAGACCCAGCCGGCCAGACGGTCCTGGAGCAGGGCGCCCGGTGCGGTGGGTGAGAAAACCGCGGCGGCGCCAGAGGTGACCGCAGAGGCGTCAGAGGCGCCCGAGGCGGCAGGCGCGGGCGCGACAGTGTGTGCGGGCGAGGGAACGGTTGAATCGATTCCAGCCACTTTCGAAGGGTGAGGGGCGGTCATGGTCTCCGGCCTTCCGACCGGTGCGTATTGCTCAAAAGCATCGCAAACCCCCATGTCATTCTGCGCCGCTAGCAGTGTCTCCACATGTACACGCACTCGTGAGGGGATGTCCAGCATTGTCCTGCCGGGATTACTGGTGTCCGTAGGCCACCAGTGCACCATGTGCCGAATGGTAAACTTGGCTTAAAAATGCCCCAGGTAAGGGCCTATTGAGGTCGACTGGGCTTGCTCCACAGAGCGTCACACCGGTCGTGATGGGTACGTACTCGGAGAAGGCCAGGGGTGGTTGGGATTCACCCGGAACCTGGCGACGGACCCGGGCGTCTTAGCCATCGACGATCGAGCCCCATCCTCCCGTGGCGGAGGCGAAGAGATACCCGCGCGACAGCAAACGCCATACTTCGCCACCCCCACGCCAGCCCATGCTTTTGGTAGACCGCAGTATGGGCGCGGCTGCCGCGGACGCAGCCGACGTTCGACCCATAGGGGTTCCCCTTGTTTCCAACAGGGGTGTGATGCGCCAACAGGTACGCACAGTGAAGTGATCGACACATGTTGTGATGTGGTCCACGGTGTTGCCAGCGGTGCAACGGAAAGGAACGAGCGCTCATGCGCGAGATCCTCGGAAAGCGACGCAGGCTCCTGTCCCAGCGCAGCGACGGGAGGCCTGAGTTGATCAGCGCAGCCCTGACCTTCGCCACGGAATGGCAGTGGCCCGTACTCCCCGGTGTGGCGCCGGACCCGCAGGGTCGGGCCCGCTGCGGCTGCCCCGACCCCGAGTGCACGGTGCCCGGTGCCCACCCCTTCGACCCCGGCCTCCTCGCGGCCACCACCGACGAGCGCATGGTGCGCTGGTGGTGGGCCAACCGGCCCGCCGCCCCCATCGTCATGGCCACCGGTGACAAGGCGCCCTGCGCGGTCAGCCTGCCGGCGCTCCCGGCTGCCGACGCGCTCGGCGAGCTCGACCGCACGGGCATACGCCTGGGGCCGGTCGTCGCCGCGCCCACCCGCTGGGCGATCCTCGTGAAGCCTTACTCCCTGGAGCAGTTGGGCGAACTGCTGTACGCCCAGGACCACGTCCCCGGCTCTCTCCGCTTCCACGGCGAGGGCGGCTACCTCGCCCTGCCCCCTTCGGAGACCGGCCAGGGTGAGATCCGCTGGGAACGCGCCCCACTGCCCGGCTCGTCCTCCCCCTGGTTGCCCGACGTGGAGGCCGTGGTGGACGCGGTGGTCGAGGCCCTCACTCGTACGGGTGTGAGCGCACCCGACTTGTAGGGGTGTCGGGCGCGGCCCTGACCGACCGGTCGCCGCCGCTCGTTATCTTCCGGTACATGAACTGTCGTCTGCTCGCCCTCGCGGGCGTCGCGGTATGCGCGGTCGCGCTGCCGTTGGCCGTGGCGTCCGCGGGACAGGTGGGCGACGAGCGGCGCCCCTCCGCGCGCGGTGCCGCAGGCCCTCCCGCACCCACTCACACGCGCGGCGCCGCAGGTCCTTCCGCGTCCACCGACGCTCGCGGCGCGGCGCTTCCTTCCGCATCGGCTGGAACGCGTGATGCCCTACGCGCTCCCGCGCGCGCCGATGCCAAGATCCGCTCCGCCGAGCCCACCGGTTCCCCGCGGCTGCTCGGCCTGGGACTGGCCACGGCGGCCCGCTGCGGTCCCGAACTCACCTCTCCCGACGGTGTCGAGGCACAGACCTGTGTGTTGACGCAGGGTGAGGACAACTGGGCGCGCACCTACTACCGCAACGTGACCGGCGAGTCGCTGCACGTGGTGCTGAGCATGATGGGACCCGGCGGCCGGACCGTGCAGATGCGCTGTGCGGTGGCCGCCGAGGACGACCCCGGAATGTGCGAGACACCTCGGAAACGCACCCGGGGAGATGTGGACGGATTCACGGCCGTCGCGGAGTTCGCGGAGGCCGCGGCGAAGGGCGGGCGCGGACCGCTGCTGCTGCGTTCCGGGAGCAACTCCGGTACGTCTACGGGCAGTTGACGCGCGATTCCATTCCGTAAAGGGAGTCCGCGCACAGAAAGGCCCGGTTGCTGGCGACGGGGGATGCACCAGCAACCGGGCTACTCGAACGGTAACAAGTAATCGGCGGTTCGCAAATTCGATCCCGCCTTTTCCTCGGCTATTCGGACACCGACTGGCTTGTCCTGAGCGGGAGTTGAGCCCCGAGCCACCGAAGCGGGCGCGATCGCGTGCGGCTGACCGGTGAGCCAGCCGCACGGATTTCGTCAACTCAGCGTGACCTGCCGGTTGGTCAGTCCGCCGCGCGCGCGGCGTTCGTCGGCGGTCAGTGGCGCGTCCGTCGCCAGGGCGGCGGAGAGGCGCTCGGCGAACTCGGTGGCGGGCTTCTCGATGTCCTCCGCCGTGACGTCGCTCGGCAGGTCCCAGACCGGCACGATGAGCCCGTGAGCGCGGAAGGAACCCACGAGTCGGGTGCCCTCGCCGAGGTTCGACCGGCCCGCCGCGTGCAGTCGCGCGAGAGCGTCCAGAAGCTGCTCCTCGGGGTGCGGCATGACCCAGCGCAGGTGGTTCTTCTCCGGGGTCTCGCACCAGTACGCCGCGTCCACGCCGGTCAGCCGCACGGTCGGGACGGCGGCGGCGTTGGCCCGCTCCAGGGAGGCGGCCACCTCCGGCGTCGCGTTCTCCGCGTCCGGGACCCAGAACTCGAAGCCCGCGTGCACAACTGGCTCGAACGCGCCTTCGGGGTCGAGCAGGTCCTGCAGTCGTGGACCGTCGGCCGGGGCGCGGCGGCCTTCCACCGGAGTGCCCGGGTCCGCCGTGAGGGCGCGCTGCAGGGTGTCGGCGAGGTCGCGGCTGATGTCACCCGACGCCGTGTCGTTCTGCAGGCCGAGCAGCACCGAACCGTCGTCACGGCGCAGGGCGGGCCAGGCCATCGGCAGAACCGTCGCCAGCGTGACCGACGGGACGCCTTCGGGGAGGCCGTCCTTCAGCGTCAACGCGACCGTCGAGGCCGGCACCAGCTCGCGCAGGGCCACCCAGTCGCACTCGCCCGACAGTCCCTCGAAGGGCCGGTGCACCAGCTCGGTCGCGGCGTGCGCGGCCGCCCGGCCGTGGCAGGCCTTGTAGCGGCGGCCACTGCCGCACGGGCAGGGCTCGCGGGCACCGACGACCGGAACGGGCCCGTCAGCGCCGGCGGCGCGGGCCCCGTCGGTGGGCTGTGGCCGTTTGGCCTTCGTCTGGGGGCGCTTCTTGGCCATGGTGGGTGTCTCCCGGTTACGGCTCGTCTGGTACGGGCGCGAGCCTAGCCGTTCACGGCGTCACGGACGGGAGCCTGTGGACAACGGGGCGCACGTGCCTCCGTCGAGCCCCGGCCGCGTCTTCGCCCTGTCAGCCCACCGAGCCTTCACCCCGGCGACCGGTCGGGCCACCCGGAGCCGTCGCTCCTGGTCAGTCCAGGTCGTCGAACGCGTCCGCGAAGTCCAGACCGGGCACCGATGACACCGGGGGCCCCAGGGGGGCGCCTCCCGCTCGGGCGAAGTCGCGAGCCGGGGAGCGGGTGGTGAAGTCGTCGTGGCGGTGCCCGGCGTCCGGATCGTGAACGTCGACATGGACCACGACCCACACCGTGACCTCGCCCCGGCTCCCGTCGCGTACGCCCCAGTCGTCCGCCAGCGCGGTGATGATGTTCAGCCCGCGGCCGCCGTGCGCGGTGACCGAGGGCGTGGCCGGAGCGGGGCGGGTGGGCCCACCGCCGTCCGTGACCTCGACCGTGAGCCTGCCCAGGGGGTCCACCCGCCAGGCGACGCGGACATCGCCGTCCCCGGCGAGGGAGTCGCCCAGCGGCCGACCGTGCCTGCACGCGTTACTCAAGAGTTCGGAGAGGATCAGTACGGCGTCGTCGATGACCGATTCCGACACACCGCCCCCGCGTAGCTGCGCCCGCATGCGGTGCCGCGCCTCGCCCACGCCCGCAGGGCCATGGGGTACGGCCATGCTCGACGACGTGGGCACCTCCTGTGCCACCACCAACGCCACCCCCGAGACCTCCTTTGCCCCACGCCACGGTGTGGATGCCCCATTGGCCTGAACCGGAAACCGGCCAATCCAGGTCCGATGACGCATTCGCACACTTCGAACACGGAACGAACGCGCCGGAGCACTCCCTGTAGTGGTCTGCCCGGATTTCGTCGTATTGGCCGAGCTGGAGGATGGCGTCAGGGGAGTGGCTGGGTCAAGGGCTTCTTCACAGGTCTTGACCACTCAGCGGCCGAGGCGGTGCAGTACCGCCGCCGGACGGTTGGTGATGATGGCGTCGACACCCAGGTCGAGGCAGAGGTCGACGTCCTCCGGCTCGTTCACGG
Organism: Streptomyces sp. NPDC006332; assembly: GCF_040612855.1. NCBI lineage: Bacteria > Bacillati > Actinomycetota > Actinomycetes > Kitasatosporales > Streptomycetaceae > Streptomyces > Streptomyces sp. NPDC006332. The sequence continues at coordinate 118,451 of NZ_JBEXRA010000004.1, read as the reverse complement.
TCCACACGTGCACCTGGTGGCCGGCCCGCTTCAGACGCTCGATGTACGCGGGATGGTTGCGCACGATCCGGATCGACGGGCCCGCGATCCGGACACCGGCGGGCAGCCGCCCGTCGCGCAGCCGGGGCGAGACGAACTGCATCAGATAGACCGTCGGCAGTGTCGGAGAGGCGGCCCGCACCCGGTGCAGGGAACGCGCCGAGAAGCTCATGACCCGTACCGGCGAGTCCCCGCAGGAGTCGGGGGCGTCGAGCCCGAAGCGCTTCAGCAGGAGCATCAGCCGCTCCTCGACCTGCCCCGCCCACCGGGTGGGGTGTTTGGTCTCGATGGCCAGCTCCACCCGTCGTCCGGAGTCCGCCACCAGCTCAAGGAGCCGCTCCAGGGTCAGCACCGAGGTCTCCTCACGGTCCTCCGGACGGAACTCCCAGTCGGGCTCCTCGTCGCGGGTGCGCCAGAAGTCCCGCGTCCGGCGCGAGCCGAAGTCCAGCGCGGCGAGGTCGGCGAGCTCCAGCGCGGAGACGGCTCCGCGGCCGTTGGACGTACGGTTGACGCGACGGTCGTGGACGCAGACCAGATGGCCGTCCGCGGTCAGGCGTACATCGCATTCGAGGGCGTCGGCACCGTCCTCGATCGCCTTCCTGTACGCGGCCAGCGTGTGTTCGGGGGCCTCCTCGGAGGCTCCGCGGTGGGCGACGACCTGAGTGCGGTGCTGTCGTACGTGGGTCACCGCGTCATGGTGCCACCGCCTGCGGGTACGCGTGCGAACGGAGGCCTCGGAATTGCGTCCCATATGTCCGAGGTGGCCTATATAAAGAGTGATCCCGGACGCACAGGCACCGCTTATGGTGCTCTGACGGCCCGTGGGAAAAGCTGACGGCATACAAATACACATGCACAGCTGCATCGCGCCGGACCGTTGAGTTACGTGACGAGCGTGACCGAGTGCGACCGAAAACAACAGCCGTGGACCGAGGAGACAAGCTGTGAGCACCGAGAACGAGGGCACCGCGGTACCCCCGGCCCCGTCCGCACCCCCTGTGCCGGTGGCTGCTCCCGCTGCGTCCGCGCCCCAGGAGCACCCCGCTCCCACTGAGGGCGCCCCGACGACTCCGATCCCTCCGGTGCCGTCGGAGAACCACGGCGGTCAGGAGCACACACCGCCGCATGCCGGCCAGACGCCCGGGTACCCCGCGGCGAGCACCGGCGGCGCTCCCCAGGGGCCCTACGGCCAGCCCCAGGGGCAGCAGCCCCAAGGCTCCGCCCCGCAGGGCGACTGGCCGCCGCCGGCACCGCCGACCGTCCCGTCGTACGCCGGCGGCTCCGGTGGCGGGGGTTCCGACTGGGGTGCCTCCTACCAGCAGCCCGCGCCGAAGCCCCGCAGCGGTCGTGGCGGGCTGGTCGCCGGGATCCTGGTGGCCGCGCTGGTGGCGGGCGGCCTGGGCGGCGGTCTCGGTTACACCCTGGCCAAGGACAACGACACCAGCTCCTCGACCACCGTCTCCGCCTCCGACAGCGGCGGCACCGTCAAGCGTGACCCCGGCACGGTCGCCGGCGTGGCCGCCAAGGCGCTGCCCAGCACCGTCACCATCGAGGCCGAGAGCAGCAGCGGCGAGGGCGGCACCGGCACCGGCTTCGTGTTCGACACCGAGGGCCACATCGTCACGAACAACCACGTGGTGGCGGACGCGGTCGACGGTGGCAAGGTCACGGCGACCTTCCCGACCGGCAAGAAGTTCGACGCGGAGGTCGTCGGCCACGCCCAGGGCTACGACGTGGCGGTCATCAAGCTCAAGAACGCGCCGTCGGACCTCAAGCCGCTGACGCTCGGCAACTCCGACAAGGTCGCCGTCGGCGACTCCACGATCGCCATCGGCGCCCCGTTCGGACTGTCCAACACGGTCACGACGGGCATCATCAGCGCCAAGAACCGCCCCGTGGCCTCCAGCGACGGCAGCGGCTCCAACGCCTCCTACATGAGCGCCCTGCAGACGGACGCCTCGATCAACCCGGGCAACTCCGGCGGCCCGCTGCTCGACGCCCAGGGCAACGTCATCGGAATCAACTCCGCGATCCAGTCCAGCAGCGGCGGCGGCCTCGGCGGCACCACCCAGTCCGGCTCGATCGGCCTCGGCTTCGCCATCCCGATCAACCAGGCCAGGTACGTCGCCCAGCAACTGATCCAGACCGGCAAGCCGGTCTACGCGAAGATCGGCGCGTCGGTCTCCCTGGAGGACGGCACGGGTGGCGCCCAGATCACCGAGAAGGGCGCCAGCGGCTCCGAGGCGGTCGAGGCGGGCGGCCCCGCCGCCAAGGCCGGCCTCAAGCCCGGCGACGTCATCACCAAGCTCGACGACCACGTGATCGACTCCGGCCCCACCCTGATCGGCGAGATCTGGACCCACAAGCCCGGCGACAAGGTCACGGTCACCTACGAGCGCGGCGGCAAGAGCCACACCGTGGACCTCACCCTGGGCTCCCGCCAGGGCGACAGCTGACACCCACCCGCCCGCACCGACCCGTTACTCTTGTCCCCGCGCCGCCGATCAGTCGGCGACGCGGGGTGGGTTGCCCGAGCGGCCTAAGGGAACGGTCTTGAAAACCGTCGTGGCAGCGATGTCACCGTGGGTTCAAATCCCACACCCACCGCAGCAGGTCAGAAGCGTTGCAGGTCAGAAGGGGTGCCACTCTCCGGAGGGGCACCCCTTTTGTATGCACCCTGGCTCGCCGCCGCGAAGGGTGTACGGCCCCTGACCGACGGCGGATCAATAGCCGCCGCCGTACTTACCTGACCCCGGCAGCGGGACATAGATATATGGGTCGGAGTCAGACGGTGGGTTGGAGTCGGACGGTGTCGGCCATGTCCAGTTGTCCAGGTCGACGAAGTCGAACATGAACCACCACAGCAGGACGAGCAGCAGGGCAACGAGCGCCAGCAGCAGCAGGCCCATGACCCCCAGTCGGCTGATCTCCGCCACCGTCTCCTTGTCGAGTTGGAACATCAGACCTCACCCCCGTGCGTCCCTTCACTGTGAGGGACGGCCTAGTGACTGTTCCCGCTCGGCGGCCGTTGAAGCTGCGCAACAGGCTCCAGGCGCCGGCTTCGGTGGTCGGTCACTGGGCGGCCTGGTCAGGCGGCCGTCGGGGCCCCGGTCGCCGACCTCAGCAGCCGCAGTTGGCCGATCTCCGCCGCGTTCTTCATCAGTTCGGCGTTGGCCCAGGCGAGCATGTCGGCGAGAGTGTGTTCCGGGTCGTCCGGCCAGGGGAAGGGGGCCGTGCTGTCCAGGTCGGGGTCGGTGAGGCCGGCGAGGCGGGTCAACCAGAACGTGCGCAGGTCGCGCAGCCAGTCCACGGTCGGCTTTCCGGGGCCGGGCCACGTGACGTCGGTGCGGTCCCGGGGCGGGCGGCCCTCCAGGTGGTCGAGGGTCACGCTCCACCACCAGCCGATGTGCCAGCTCAGCCAGCCGACGGTGGGCACGGGCACGGGGTCGGGCTCGGTCTCCGCCCAGTCCGGTACCCAGGTGCCCTCGGCGGTTTGGTGGACCGTCCAGCAGTGGGGCACCGGTTCCCACAGGAAGTCCTCGGTATCCAGCCGGTCCAGGTGGTATTCGAACAGGGACCAGGTCAGGTCGAACTGCCGGCGCAGCAGATCGGATCGGGAGACGGTCACCGACCGACCTTGGCACACCGCCGCGTGTCCTGGGAAAGGGATTTCTACGGCTGCGATCCGGGAGGGGGCTTCAGCCCGAGGAGCATGTCAAAGCTCGTTGTCCGAGGCCAGCTCCTCCCAGGCGAGTTCCCGCAGCGTGGGTTCGGCGTCGCAGTCGTACGGCACCCGGGGCGTGGACTGGAACCAGATGACGGTGAGGGTGGAGCGGTGCAGGAGCGGGTCGCTGCCCGGGGCCAGCGCCGTGGAGTGGAACACCCCGACGCACGCCACCGACGGCAGCACCTCCACGGGGCCGAACGCCCCGGTGTACTGGTCGGGACGCTCACGCGGCGGCGGCACCAGATGCGTGGGCGCGGCCGGGAACGCCCGCTGGGCCGACCGTACGAGGCCCTGGATCCGCCCGTCGTTCACAGGCTTGCAGGGATAGTGCTCCGGCATCCCGCCGTACGTCGAGGAGAGCCGCAGCTCGGCAAGGTCGAGTGAACGGCCGGATGTCAGGACCACGCGGCTGAGGGACATGGTCGGCGCTGCGGGGCGGCGGCGGTGCATGGTGGTGCTCCTGTGTTCTTCACGCTCAAGTCCCCCATGAGCAATGGGCCTTCAGGCAAAGGGCCTTCAGGCAAAGGGCCTTCAGGCAAGGCGTCCGAGCGACGAAGCCCTTCTCCGAAGCCTTCGTTCGAAGTCGACCTCATGACCGGTGCCCCGACATCCGTGCCGCCGACGCGATCGTCGCCCGTGCCTCGCGTTCGCTGAGCCCCGTGTCCACGGCCGCGTCGACGAGCGGGCCGATGAGGGCGGGGCCGATGCCGTTCTCGTAGGCGCGGCAGGCGGCCCAGAACAGGCGGGTGTTGCGCTGGCCCGCGTGCGCGCCGAGGACGAACTGGACCAGACCCTGGCCGTGGCCGCCGGTGGACTGCGTGGACTGGGGCGTGGGGTGGTGGGTTCGGGGCGGGGGCAGCAGGAGCCGCAGGAGCTCGGGTGGGCAGGCCGCGGGGGCGAGGTGGGCGGTGCCGGGGACGGTGGTGTACTCGCCGTGGTCGGTGCGCGAGCCGGGGCCGACGAGGTAGCCGCCCGCTCCCCGGATGTCGATGCCGGCGGCGAGCCGGCCGGCCGAGTTGGGGACGACCACGTCCGGCGGTCCGCTCAGCCAGAGGTGCCGGCCGCCGCTCGGGGTGAGCACGACGACCGTGTCGGGGATCGTGAACAGGTGCCGAAGGGCGAGCTCGCGCAGGGCGGCCGAGGCGTCCGTACCGGACTTCGTGTCGAGGTCGACACCGACCAGGTGGTGTGGCGGGAGGCCGCACGCGATGCCGTACCCCGTGGCCCAGGGCGCGGCGGCGAACAGCTCGCGGACGCGCGCCGGGTCGGTGGCGGCGTCGTAGACCCCGTGGCCGAAGCGCCCGCACTCGCCGTGGCAGGGCAGGGCCGTTGGGTCGTCGCGGTGGGGTGAGCGCAGGGCCGGGAGCTTGGTCCGGGACAGGGGGAAGACGGCCAGTCCGCGTTCGGCGGCTGACAGGGCGTGCGCGAGGGCCAGCGTCGTGGCCTGCCGGTTGGTGGTGGCCATGGCTCTATTTTCGTACGGATGTTCGAAAAAGGGAAGAGGAGGCGACCATGACCATGGCTCGCCGGAGGGTGGGGTGATTCGGGTCCCGTGGTGGTGAGCAGGGGTGTCGGAGCGGCCTGTCCGCGGAGGGACGCCTTGACACCTCTCCGTATCTGACGGACAGTCAGAAACCTTCGTGGGGACGTGATGTGGACGGTGAGGGGGCGACGATGGGTGAGCAGGCGGAGGTGCGCGGCGAGGATGATCCCGGCGCCGGCGGCGAGCAGGGGGCCGGTGCCGCCCCGCTCACCCTGGACCTGCGGCTGAAGGCCTTCGAGGGGCGGCAGGCAGCCGTGGCCGGCGTCGGCAAGGACCCCGTCAACGCGCCCATGATCCGGCACTGGTGCGAGGCGATGGGCGACGCCAACCCGGCGTACACCGGCGCGGACGCGATCGCCCCACCGACGATGCTCCAGGTGTGGACCATGGGCGGCCTCTCCGGTCACACCGCGCGGACCGGGGCGTACGACGAACTGCTCACCCTCCTCGACGAGGCGGGCTGCACCTCGGTGGTCGCCACCGACTGCGAGCAGGAGTACGGCAGAGCCCTGCGTCCCGGTGACGAGGTCACCTTCGATTCGGTCATCGAGTCGGTGTCCGATCGGAAGACGACCAAGCTCGGCACCGGGTACTTCGTCACGACCCGGATGGACGTCCGGGCGGGCGACGACCTGGTCGGCACCCACCGCTTCCGCATCCTCAAGTACGCCCCGGCACGCAGACCGGCGGACAAGCCGCCACGATCCCGCCCCGCAGCGCGCCCCCGTCCCGTCGTCAACCGCGACAACGCCGGGTTCTGGGACGGCGTACGACAGCACCGGCTGCTCATCCAGCGGTGTACCGCCTGCGCGACACTCCGTCTGCCCTGGCTGCCGGGCTGCACCGCGTGCGGCTCCCCCGACTGGGACACCGTCGAGGCGGGCGGCGAGGGCAGGGTCTTCTCGTACGTCGTCCTGCACCATCCGCCCTTCCCCGCCTTCGACCCGCCCTACGCGGTGGCCCTGATCGAACTAGCGGAGGGCGTCCGCATGATCAGCAACGTGGTCGGCGTGCCGTACGACAAGGTGCGGATCGGGCAGTCGGTGCGACTCGAATTCCAGGAGTACGAGGACGAGTTGGTGCTGCCGGTCTTCCGCGCCGGGGAGGAGACCGGATGAGAGGAGACCGGATGAGGGCGGCCGGACACCGCGTGCGGGCCGGGGACCAACTCCCGCCCCTGGAGATCCCGATCACCCGCACCCTCGTCGTCGCCGGCGCCATCGCCTCCCGCGACTACCAGGACGTGCACCACGACGCCGAGCTGGCCCGGCAGAAGGGCTCCCCCGACATCTTCATGAACATCCTGACGACCAACGGCCTGGTGGGCCGGTACATCACCGACCACTTCGGCCCCCGGGCGGCGCTCCGCAAGGTGGCCATCAGGCTCGGCGCCCCCAACTACCCCGGCGACTCGATGGTGTTGACGGGCACGATCGAGGACGTGACCGACGAAGCGGACGGCGACACCGTGACCGTCCGCGTGGTCGGAGCCAACGCGATCGGCAGACACGTGACCGGCACCGTGACGGTCACCCTGCCGAAAGCGGAGCCCAACAAGCCGAGGAGGCCGCGGTGAGCGCCCGTTCGCGGGACGCCCTCGGCGGACGGGCGGCGATCGTCGGCATCGGGGCCACGGAGTTCTCCAAGGACTCGGGGCGCAGCGAGCTGCGGCTGGCGGCGGAGGCGGTGCGGGCGGCGCTGGACGACGCCGGCCTTGGGCCGGCCGACGTGGACGGCATGGTGACCTTCACGATGGACACCAGCCCGGAGATCACCGTCGCCCAGGCCTGCGGGATGGGGGAGCTGTCCTTCTTCTCCCGCGTCCACTACGGCGGCGGGGCGGCCTGTGCCACCGTCCAGCAGGCCGCGCTCGCCGTGGCCACGGGCGTGGCCGAGGTGGTCGTCTGCTACCGCGCCTTCAACGAGCGGTCGGGCCGCAGATTCGGCTCGGGCGTGCAGCACCGGGAGCCGTCGGCCGAGGGGGTCGCCCTGGGCTGGTCCCTGCCCTTCGGGCTGCTCACTCCGGCGTCCTGGGTGGCGATGGCGGCCCAGCGGTATCTGAACACGTACGGTCTGACCCCGGAGGCCTTCGGGCAGGTGGCGGTCACGGACCGCCGATACGCGGCCACCAATCCGGCCGCCTACTTCCACGGCCGCCCCATCACCCTCGCCGACCACGCCGCCTCCCGCTGGATCGTGGAGCCGCTGCGCCTGCTGGACTGCTGCCAGGAGACCGACGGCGGCCAGGCCCTCGTCGTCACCTCCGTCGAACGGGCCCGGGACCTGCCCCACCCGCCGATAGTCGTCTCGGCGGCGGCCCAAGGCGCCGGCCGGGGACAGGAGCAGATGACGAGCTTCTACCGTGACGACCTGACCGGCCTGCCCGAGATGGGCGTGGTGGCCCGGCAACTGTGGCGGACCTCGGGCCTCACCCCCGCCGACATCGACGTGGGGATCCTGTACGACCACTTCACGCCGTTCGTGCTGATGCAGCTGGAGGAGTTCGGCTTCTGCGAAAGGGGAGAGGCGGCGGATTTTGTACGCCGGGGCGCGTTGCCGTTGAACACCCACGGGGGGCAGCTCGGCGAGGCGTATCTGCACGGGATGAACGGCATCGCGGAAGGCGTACGACAGATTCGCGGCACGGCCGTGAACCGGGTACCGGGTGCGAGCCGGGTCCTGGTGACCGCGGGGACCGGGGTGCCGACATCGGGCCTGGTCCTGACCACGGACGGGTGAACCGCGGGGATCGCGGAGGGGCGACCCGCAGGGGTAATCCCGCAGCAGGCCCGGTCCGCTCGTCCACCTTCAGGAGGTGCAGCCAGCTCCACCCCTACAACCTGAGGGGGACTCGTCTTCGGGACCTACGGCCGATGAGCCGCAGGCGCCCTCGCTCATAGCGTTGAGCCATGACCACACCCGTCTGCACCAGCGCTTCGACGGCCGCCGCACCGGCGACGCAGACCCGTCCGTACCCCACTTCGTACCCCACGTTCGCGTCGTACGTGAAGGCCCGCCAGCCCGTGCTGCTGCGCACCGCCCGGTCGCTGACCGCGAACCCGAGCGACGCGGAAGACCTGCTGCAGACCGCGCTCACCAAGACGTACGTGGCCTGGGAGCGCATCGAGGACCACCGTGCGCTCGACGGTTATGTGCGCCGCGCGCTGCTCAACACGCGCACCTCGCAGTGGCGCAAACGCAAGGTCGACGAGTTCGCGTGCGACGAGCTGCCCGAGCCGGAACCGGCGCCCGCCGGCGACGACCCGGCCGAGCAGCAGGCACTGCACGACGCGATGTGGCAGGCGATCATGAAGCTGCCCGCCCGGCAGCGGGCCATGGTCGTCCTCAGGTACTACGAGGACCTCAGCGAGGTCCAGACGGCAGAAGTGCTCGGGGTGTCCGTCGGCACGGTGAAGTCGGCGGTGTCCCGCGCGCTGGGCAAACTCCGCGAGGATCCCGAGCTGGTCCTGGTCCGTTAGGTCCAGTCGGGCAGCCCCTTACAGGGTGCGACGCCTCCGTACCGTCCTCACGCCATGAGCGCAACATGACGTGATCGATCACCCTCCCCTAGTGACATACCGAGCGGTATGCGCGCAGAATGCGGTGACCTTACTACCGCGTAGGCGATGTCGCCACGGGAGGACGCCGTGCTGAGCACCATGCAGGACGTACCGCTACTGATCTCCAGGATCCTGACCCATGGGTCCACGATCCACGGCGCATCGCAGGTGATCACATGGACCGGTGACGACGAGCCGCACCGACGCTCCTTCGCCGAGATCGGCGCGCGGGCCGCGCAGTTGGCGCACGCCCTGCGGGAGGACCTCCAGGTCGCCGGGGACGACCGGGTGGCGACGCTCGCCTGGAACAACTCCGAGCACGTCGAGTGCTACTTCGCGATCCCCTCCATGGGCGCGGTCCTGCACACGCTCAACCTCCGCCTCCCGCCGGAACAACTGGCCTGGATCGTCAACCACGCCGCCGACCGGGTGGTGATCGCCAACGGTTCGCTGCTCCCGCTGCTCGCCCCGCTGCTCCCGCACCTCAAGACGGTCGAGCACGTGGTGGTGACCGGGCCGGGGGACCGCACCCTCCTCGCGGACGCCGCCGTCCAGGTGCACGAGTACGAGGACCTGATCGCCGGGAAGCCGACCACGTACGACTGGCCGGAGCTGGACGAACGCCAGGCGGCCGCCATGTGTTACACCTCCGGGACGACGGGCGACCCCAAGGGGGTGGTCTACTCCCACCGTTCGGTCTACCTGCACTCCATGCAGGTCAACATGGCCCAGTCGATGGGCCTGACCGACCGGGACACCACGCTCGTCGTGGTCCCCCAGTTCCATGTGAACGCCTGGGGCCTGCCGCACGCGACCTTCATGACCGGCGTGAACATGCTGATGCCGGACCGCTTCCTGCAGCCCGCCCCGCTCGCCGAGATGATCGAGCGTGAGAAGCCGACGCACGCGGCCGCCGTCCCCACCATCTGGCAGGGCCTGCTGGCCGAGCTCTCCGCCAAGCCGCGCGACGTCTCCTCCCTCACCCAGGTCACCATCGGCGGCTCGGCCTGCCCTCCCTCGCTGATGGAGGCGTTCGACAAGCTGGGCATGCGGGTCTGTCACGCCTGGGGGATGACGGAGACCTCGCCGCTCGGCACGATCGCCCGTCCTCCGGCCCACGTGGTGGGCACGGACGAGGAGTTCGGGTACCGGCTCACGCAGGGCCGTTTCCCGACGAGTGTCGAGGCGCGCCTGACCGGCCCCGGCGGCGAACGCCTCCCCTGGGACGGCGAGTCGGCGGGCGAGCTGGAGGTCCGGGGCCCCTGGATCGCCGGTTCCTACTACAACGGCCCCGGCGCCGAACCCCTCCGCCCCGCCGACAAGTTCAGCGAGGACGGCTGGCTGAAGACGGGCGACGTGGGGTCGATCTCGCCGGACGGCTATCTCACCCTCACCGACCGCGCCAAGGACGTCATCAAGTCCGGCGGGGAGTGGATCTCCTCGGTGGATCTGGAGAACGCGCTGATGTCCCACCCGGCCGTCGCCGAGGCGGCCGTCGTCGCCGTCCCCGACGAGAGGTGGGGCGAGCGCCCGCTGGCCACGGTCGTCCTCAAGGAGGGCGCCACCGCCGACTTCGAGTCCCTGCGCGCCTTCCTCGCCGAGGAGGGACACATCGCCAAGTGGCAGCTCCCGGAGCGCTGGTCGATCGTCGAGGCGGTACCGAAGACGAGCGTCGGCAAGTTCGACAAGAAGGTGCTGCGCAGGCGGTACGCGGACGGGCAACTGGACGTCACGCAACTGTGAAGCCCTGACCGACCCACGCGCCGCCCCACGGGACGACGACGCCCGTGCCGAGCGGAGGATTCACCTCCCCGCTCGGCACGGGCACGCAGGGGCCGCGTGGATGGCCGGCGCGGCTACGAACGCACCCCGCCGGTCGCGTCGAGCGTCAGTTGGTGCCGATGCGGGCCAGCAGGTCGACGATCCGTGACTGCACCTCGGTGCTCGTGGACCGCTCCGCCAGGAACAGCACCGTCTCGCCGGACGCCAGCCGCGGCAGGTCCGCCTGATCGACGGCGGCGGTGTAGACGACGAGCGGGGTGCGGTTGAGCTGGCCGTTCGCGCGCAGCCAGTCGAGGATCCCGGCCTGTCGCCGATGCACCTGCATCAGGTCCATCACGACGAGATTCGGCCGGAGCTGCCCGGCGAGCGTCACCGCGTCCGCGTCACTCGCCGCACGGGCCACCTGCATCCCGCGCCGCTCCAGCGTCGCGGTCAGCGCGAGCGCGATCTCCGCGTGCTCCTCGATCAGCAGGACGCGCGGCGGGTGCTGCTCGGTGTCACGCGGCGCCAGCGCCTTCAGCAGTACGGCGGGATCGGCGCCGTACGCCGCCTCCCGCGAGGCCTGTCCGAGCCCGGCCGTCACCAGCACCGGCACTTCGGCCGCGACCGCCGCCTGCCGCAGCGACTGCAGCGCGGTCCGGGTGATCGGTCCGGTCAGCGGGTCCACGAACAGCGCGGCGGGGAAGGCCGCGATCTGTGCGTCGACCTCCTCGCGCGAGTGCACGATCACCGGCCGGTAACCACGGTCGCTGAGCGCCTGCTGGGTGGTGACGTCCGGGGCCGGCCACACCAACAGCCGCCGCGGATTGTCGAGCGGCTCCGGCGGGAGCTCGTCGTCCATCGGCTGCGGCCGTGGCGGGTCCGCCACCTCGATGGCACCGCCCGGACCGTCCAACGGCTCGGGTCCCTCGGCCGCGTTCTCGTCCGGCGCCCCTATGGCGTACGACCGCCCGGAGCCCTCGGTCGCCTGGGCGAGCCGGGACTGCCCGGCCAGCGACGGCTGCGGCGGCTGGGCCTGCGGCGGTACGAGGGCCTGGTCGGCCTGCGGATGCGGGCGGGCCGTCTGCTCCGGGTGACCGGTGGGTTCGGTCCGGGTACCGAGCTTGCGACGCCGACCCGAGCCGCCCGACTGATGCGGGGGAGGCGTGGCCGACGGACCGGCCGAGGCGGGGGTGGTCACCGGATGGGGCGCCTGGGCATGCCGCGTGAACGGCACCCCCTGTCCGAGAGTCCGCACGCTGATGGCCCTGCCCTGAGTGGAGTTCGGGTCGAACGCCGGGTCAGGAGGTGTGGTGGGCGCGGGGGGCGCGGCCACGGGTGGTGCGGGTGTGGCGGCGGCGCCGGGTGCGGGCGTCGCGGGCGTCGCGCCGGCCACACCGGTTGCGCCCGTCGCCTCGGCGGGGAGGGGCTGGGCGACGTGGGGGTGCGCTGCCGGGGGGGCCGGGGTGCCGGGAGCGGGGGTGGCCGTCTGCGCGGGTGGCGCCGCCGGTGCGCTCTGCGCCGCCGGTGCGGGCTGCGCGGGTGGTACGGGCTGTGGGTGCTGGGGCGCGGCGGGGCTGCCCTGACCGGGAACGGCCTGGCCAGGGGCGATCTGACCGGGCGCGGCCTCGGCCGGGAGCGGCTGGCCGGTGGCGTTGGCGTGCGGCACGTCGGGTGCAGCCGGCGCGGGCTGCCCGGGTACGGGAGCGCCGGGCACGGGCTGTCCTGGCACGGGCTGCCCGGCTACCGGCTGGCCCGGTGCGGCTTGCTCGGGGGGCAGACCGACCTGACCGGTGCCGTTCTGCGCGGGAACGGCTTCGGGAGCCGTCGTGGACGCGGGCGCGGCGGCAGGGACACCCTGCCCCGGTGCCGACGGCACCGCGGTGACCGGAGCGACTGCGGCGGACTGCACCCCGATCGGCAGGCCCGGCGCCATCTGAACCCCGTGGATGACCGTGCTCGGCATGGGCGCTGGGACGCCCGGCTGACCCGCCTGCCCGTCCGGCACCGGCTGACCGGGCAGCGCCGACTGTCCTGCCGTACCGCTGTGTCCTGCCGTACCGCCCTGGCCGACCACGCCACCCTGACCGGCGGCCGGTGCGGCCCCCTGGCCCGGGTGGCCCTGAGACACACCCGGCTGGGGCACGCCTGCCGGGACCTGCGCCCCCTGTGCCGCGACGCCCTGGGCCGGAACCTCCTGCGCGGGAGCCGCGGCGCTCTCCGACTCCGCCGGCCGGCCGACTGCCCGCCGACGGCGCCCCGTGGGCGCGTTGGTCGGGTGCGGCTGCGGCGGAGTGTGATCGTCGGCCTGGCTGCGCGGCACGGCGTCGTGCCGACCGTCGTCGACACCGGCGCCGGTGGCAACCGCCTGGCCAGGAACCTGCACCTGAACCTGTTCCGGGACCGGGCCCGCGGCGGGCGCGGCAGCGGTGGCGACGTCAGTGGCGTCGCCGACATCGGTGGTGGCCGCGGCAGGCGGCACGGCCTGCCCGTTCGGGCCCTGGGTGGTTCGGTCCGCCGCGGCGGGCGGCAGGGCGAACACCGTACGGGGCCCCGCCTCCTGCGTGGCGGCGGCGCGCTCCGTCGCGGCGGCCAGCGCCCGCCGTCGGCGCCCGGTCGGCTGCTGCGGACTCTCGGCGTCGGCCGGCGGACGGGCGGTCCGGGCCGGATCGGGGGAGGCCACGGCCGGCAGGGCCGGGGGCAGCGCGTGCTGTTCACCGGCGTCGAGCCGGGCACGACTCCCCTCGGGTACGGGCACCCCCTGCGGCGGTACCGTCCCGCCCAGGCCGTTCCCGGCTGCCGCGGTCCCGGCCGCGTGCTCGGCGGCGGTGCGGACCGCCCCTTCCGAAACACCAGCACCACCCGCGACATCGCCACCGGCTCCAGCGGCCTCAGCACCGCGGGTACCACCGACACCGTCACCACCGGCGATCTCGGCGGGCCGTCCCCGGCGCCGCCCGCTACCGCCGGACGCCTCACCGGCCTCGCTCCCGGCCTGGGCCGGGACGGGCGCGGGTTGCTGCGCGGCGGCCGCCCGCCGCCTGCGCCGCCCGGTCGGCGCCACGGCCTCCGGGTCGGTTCCGTCGGCCTCGGGGCCCGGCACCTCGATCTCCAGGAAGGCGTCCGTGGTGGCCCGCCGGGCCCGCCGCCGTCCGCCGCCCGAGGTGGCCTGTTCGGGCAGCGCGACCTCGCCGGGCCCGGCCTCCAGGGCCATCGGTCCCGGAGCCGCGACGGCCCCGGCCCCACCCCCGAGAGGCACTTCGAGGACGTAGGCGTTGCCGCTCATGCCCGGCACTTCGTGTGTCTGCAGCACGCCGCCGTGGGCCCGCACGATGCCGCGCACGATCGGCTCGTGCACCGGGTCTCCCCCGGCGTACGGCCCGCGCACCTCGATCCGTACGACCTCGCCGCGCTGCGCCGCGGCCACGACGACGGTGTTGTCCATGTAACCGCCCGTCGACACGGGCGCGTTGCCGGTCGCGTCGACGCCGGCGACATCGGCGACCAGGTGGGCGAGCGCGGTGGCGAGCAGCCGGGAGTCGACCTCGGCCTCGATGGGCGGCGCGTGCACGGCGAACTGCACCCGTCCGGGCCCGATCAGCTCCACCGCTCCCTCGACGCCCGCCGCCACCACGGCGTCGAGCATCGCCTTCGTACGGGTGATGCTCGCCGCCCCGGTGTCGAGGCGCTGGTAACCGAGGACGTTGTCGATGAGGGTCGTGATCCGCGAGTAGCCCGCCGACAGGTGATGGAGTACCTGGTTGGCCTCGGGCCACAGCTGCCCGGCGTCGTCGGCGGCCAGGGCGGACAGATCACGGCGCAGTTCGTCGAGGGGTCCGCGCAGCGACTGCGCGAGCAGCGTCAGCAGCTGCTCGTGGCGTCCGGAGAGGGCCTCGTAGCGGTCCTTCTCGCGCTCACCGAGCGCCGCGTACCGTTCCTCGCCCGCGGCGAGCTCCTCCTCGTGCTGCTCCTGGATCTCCTCCAGCTCGGTCACGTGCTTCTGGCGCAGCGCGGTGAGCTCGGAGGCGTGTTCCTCGGCGAGCCGTTCCAACTCCTCCGCGTGGCGCTTCTCGACGGTCGCCTTCTCCTCGGCGAGCGCGTCGTAGGGACGCCGGTCGGCGAAGGTCATCACGGCGCCGACGAGTTGGTCGCCGTCACGGACGGGCGCGGTCGTCAGGTCGACCGGAACGCTGTCGCCCTTTTTCGACCACAGCACCTGCCCGCGCACCCGGTGCTTGCGCCCGGAGCGCAGGGTGTCGGCGAGCGGCGACTCCTCGTACGGGAAGGGCGTGCCGTCGGTACGGGAGTGCAGCACGAGGTCGTGCAGTTCACGACCGCCGAGGTCGCTGGCCCGGTAGCCCAGTATCTGAGCGGCGGCCGGGTTGACGAGGACGATCCGCCCGTCCGTGTCCGTCCCCACGACGCCCTCGGACGCCGCGCGCAGGATCATCTCGGTCTGCCGCTGCGAGCGGGCGAGTTCGGCCTCGGTGTCGACGGTGCCGGTCAGGTCCCGCACGACGAGCATCAGCAGCTCGTCGCCGCTGTAGCCGTAGCCGTCGTAGGCCTGTTGGCCGTTCTCGAGGGTCGCGCTGGTCACCTCGACCGGGAACTCGGTGCCGTCGGTCCGCCGGGCGATCATCCGGGCCGGCTTGGTCCGCCCGCGTGGATCCATGTGGTCGGGCCGCCGCATGGACCCGGGGATGAGCTTGGAGTCGAACTGCGGCAGCAGATCGAGCAGTCCCCGCCCGACCAGAGCGGTCCCCGGCGTCTCGAAGGCCTCGAGCGCGATGGTGTTGGCGTTGACGACGGTCCCATTGGCGTTGACCAGCACCAACGCATCGGGAAGCGCATCCAGTATGGCTGCGAGGCGAGCAGCGCCTCGGGATGGCCTGCTGCTCACGCGACGCTTCCTCCCTGTTACCGCACCTTGCCGACCGCTCGGGCCATCTTGCCAACCTGCCCGCGACGTGTCACCCGAGGGAGTCTACGGGCAGCGGTTGCGCTCGCGACGCCGGATGAGAGGGAGGTCGCACGACGAAGTGACGTAGAACATGTGACCGCATACCCGACCGCCCGCCTGGGCTCCCGGTTCACCTCGATGTGACCTGGGCGGAACCTTTCCGGGACCTTTACGGAGCCGGGGCCTCCGCCATGGAACGGCGGGAGTCAGAAATCCGAGCTCAACTTGGGCAGCAGGGGCACGAAGCGGTCCCAGCGCCCGATCTCGCAGCCGTTGCCGCGGTCGAACGTCGCGTCGACGGGTCGCCCGGCCCAGGTTCCGGTGACATGAGCGGTGGCGGGCCCGCCGTACTGCAGGGTGCAGACACTGTCCGCGGGCACCGGCCCGAAGACGTCCCTCCCCCACCAGGTGTTCCGGTCGACGACGGCACACGCGCCGCCGACGTCCGGGTGAGTCCCCCGAGCGGGATGACAGTTCACCTCGTACGTCCCGTCGACGGAAGCGCCCGCCTGCCGCACGGTGACGGTGAGGTGATCACCGACCGGCTCGCCCCGGTCCTCGTCCGGAACGGGCGGGGGTGCGAGGACGGCGGCAGCGGCAGGGGGGAACCGGGTGGACGGCGGGGCAGGGGCGGCTGCCGCCGGCAGGGCGGACGCCATGGGCACGGACCCGACGGCGCCGACTGAGCCGACGGCGAGAAGGAGACGGGTGAACCCTGCGAACCGGCTGCGCCGGGCGACGTGTGTCATGACCTGACTAACGCGGTGGGCCGCGGGACGTTGCGCCCCCCGACCGCCGGTAACGACTTTGCCCTGCGGCCCGCCCGCCTAGTACCGTGGGAGGCGATTGGTGACACCGCGCTCGACTGTGTCATCATCTGCACGCACCACTCGCGCTCGCGCGGGAGGTTGTGCTGGAGGCGTCGCCTAGTCCGGTCTATGGCGCCGCACTGCTAATGCGGTTTGGGACTTCAATCCCATCGAGGGTTCAAATCCCTCCGCCTCCGCACCAGATCACGAAGCCCCGGTCCACAGGCCGGGGCTTCGTCGTCTCCCCGACATCCCTCTTCTGGAGTATTTCCGCAGGTCACAAGGGGTATGGCTAACGGATTTCACATGGCGGCGGCAGTCATGTAATGTTCTTCCTGTCGCCGCGAGCGGGCCAGAAGGACCAGGAACGGCACAAAAACAAAGCAAGCACTCGTAGCTTAACGGATAGAGCATCTGACTACGGATCAGAAGGTTGCAGGTTCGAATCCTGCCGAGTGCACACAGGTCAAAGGCCCCGGAGCGATCCGGGGCCTTTGGCGTTTCAGAGGCGTACAGCACAATCCGGGCGATCACCGGGTCCCTCTTCCGCTCCATCGCTCACTGCGTTCTGCCGACGGGCGTTTCGATGCTGCCGTACCACTCTCGGCGACGCTTCCGACTACCTTCGCCCTGGCCTCTCCGGAGCCGCCCGGTGTGTACAGTGCGGGCCCCGACAACCACTGGGGGAGACGGGGAGATGGCAGGCGCCGAGTGCACCGCATGCAGGATTATCGGGGGCATTGAGCCGCTCCCGGGTGGGACCCTCCTCAGGACAGCGAAGTGGGTCGTGCAGCATTCGAAGGGCCCACTGGGTCTGGGCACGCTGGCGGTCATGCCGATCCGGCATGTTGTACATACGTCCGACCTGTCACGCAGTGAATCCGCCGAGCTTGGTCCGCTGCTGCAGCGAACAAGCGCAGCGGTGACCGCCACCATGAGCCCAGAACAGGTCTATGTCTGCCTCTGGTCCCACGCCGACGCGATTCCCGGACACCTTCACTTCGTGGTGCAGCCTGCATGCCGAGATGACATGACCCGGTACAACGCCTACGGGCCGGTTCTGCAACTGGCCATGTCCGAAGCCAATCGGCTGCCGAGCGAGGCAGCAGTCGAAGAGGTCTGCGTTCGCCTACGGGCCGAGCTCCGCGCCTCTGGGTAACCCTCACGTCGCGGAAGCTGATGCACTTTCTCTCGTCAGTGCCACGTCAGGAGCTGGCGCAGGTAGCTGCGGCTGAGGCTCTTGAAGTCACCATGGTTGCTGGGACCTGTTGGGTCGGGGCGGTTGCCGGGCGTGCATTCGTTCATGGCCTCAGCGTCTGACGACGCGTGCGCGTGCGGGACTTGGGGACTCGCTCGTGGCTTCCGGTTGCTCCGCCATGGTGGTCCGGGGTCGGTCCAGGTCGGACATGTCGAGGACGAAGCGGTAGCGGACGTCGTTGTGTTGGAGGCGGTCGAGGGCCTCGTTCACGTGCGACGAGGGGAGCAGTTCGATGTCGGCGGTGATGCCGTGGTCGGCGCAGAATTCCAGCAGGGCGGCGGTGGCGGGCCTGCCGCCGCTGCCTGCGGAGCTGAGCTTCTTGCGTCCCACCAGCAGGTCGGTGGTCTCCACGGTGACGGGGCCGAGATGCCCGAGCTGGCTGAGCGTTCCGTCCAGGGCGACCAGGCGTAGGTAGGGGGCGAGGTCGTGTGGGGCGGAGACGGTGTCGATGACGACGTCGAACCGTTCATGGGCGTCGGCCATCTGCTTCGGGGCGGTGGAGACGATGAGATCGCCGGCGCCGAGGCGACGGGCGTCGTCGGTCTTGTCCGGTGAGCGGCTGATGACCGAGGTGTCGGCGCCGAGCGCCACGGCGATCTTGACGGCGAGATGGCCGAGGCCGCCCAGTCCCGCGACGGCGACGCGCGTTCCCGGGCCCACGCCCAGGGCATGCAGTGGTTCCCAGACGGTGACTCCGGCGCAGAGCAGCGGAGCCGCGGCGGCAGGGTCCAGGGCGGCGGGGAGGGGGTAGGCGAACCGGTCGCGGACGACGTACTCGCGGCTGTAGCCGCCCAGGGTGGTCGACCCGTCGTGGCGGTCCCGGCCGCCGTAGGTGAGGGTCGGGAAGGCGTGGCAGAAGTTCTCCTGGCCGAGCCGGCACATGGCGCACGTGCCGCACGAATCGACGATGTTGCCCACCGCCACCGGATCACCGACGGTGAAACCGGTGACCTCGGGCCCGGTCTCGGTCACCACGCCCGTGAACTCGTGCCCCGGCACCAGGGGCGTGCTGCCGGTGTCGCCCCTGTCGGCGTGAGCGTCGTGGGTGCGGACGGCATGCAGGTCGCTGTGGCAGACGCCGCAGTAGTCCACGCGGATCGCGAGGTCGTCGGGGCGTAGGTCGCGCCGTTGCAGTGGTGTCCGGCGCAGTGTCTCCAGCGATGGCCGCCGCGGTGGCGTCCCCGTGGTCGTCGCCTGCCAGCCGACTGTGGTCCTCATGGCACTCCGCTCCTGATCGACAGTGATAGAGAGTGAAAGAGGGTGATAGACAGACTGTTCGGTCTGTTTGGTTGGCAAGCTACAGGGATGTGGGGCGTCAGGCAAACCAACTGTTCTGTTTGGTAGCGTGACGGAATGCGTGACGGAATGGTTGACCAGCCTCTGACCCCGCGTGGAGCGGCGACGCACCGGCGCATCATCGAGGTGGCGACCCAGGAGTTCGCCGAGCACGGGATCGCCGGAGCGCGCGTCGAGCGGATCGTGGCCGCGGCACGCACCAACAAGGCCCAGCTCTACGCCTACTTCGGCAGCAAGGAAGGGCTCTTCGACGCGATCTTCTTCGGCTCCCTGGAGCGGATCGTGAACGTCGTCCCGATCGACGCCACCGACCTCGCGGACTGGGCCGTGCGCCTCTACGACGAGTATCTGCGCCGCCCCGACCTGATCCGCCTCGCCACCTGGGCGCGTCTGGAGCGACGCCCGGCGGGCCACCTGGTGGACGACCCCGACCGCCTCGACGACGACAAACTGCGTGCCATCGCCGAGGCGCAGGCGGCCGGCCTGGTGCGCCCGGGGGACCCGTTCGACGTGATGGCCATGGTGATCGCCATGTCCATGGCCTGGTCGCCGGTCAGCAACGTCTACGCGGCGACCGCAGAGGAGCCCGCGGAAGTCCACGAGCGGCGTCGTGCCCTGCTGCATGAGAGCGTCCGCCGCGCGATGGCGGCCGACCAGTAGTCGACTGGCGCAGTCGGAGGACCTGGTCGGAAGACCTAGCCGTAGAACGGGCCGGGGGTGCTCCAGGTCGTGTGGCCGAAGACGTTGTCGTCGGCGATGGTGACCTTGATGTTGCTGACCTTGAGGCCGTACTGGGCCGGGGTCATGCCCGTGGGGCAGTTCACCGTGACCGCGGGGAAGTTCATGTAGAACTGCGGGCCCGCGTCCCGGGTGGGGTTCTGGCGGTGCTCGTAGAGGACCCAGTTGGCGTCCGGGGTGTAGTAGGTCGGCAACAGCTCCTGCTGCTCGGTGCGGATGACGAAGCTGGTGCCATGGTCGAAGGTGCCGTCGGGGCGCAGGCACCCGAAGGTGCGGGCGGTGTCGGCGTAGGCCTGGAACCGGTCGTCGGTGCTGCTCAGGCCGGCGATGTAGCCAGGCTGGTTGCGGACGTTGTGCAAGGTGACGTCCAGTTTGAAGCCGCCGCAGCCCGGAGTCGGGTCGTAGTCGTGGTAGATGTTCAGACACTTACGGTCGCCGAAGTAGGCGGCGGGATCCGGGTTGTAGGGCTTCGGGACGACCGTGCCGTGGAACTTCACCGTCGCAGAGACGCCGTCGGCGGTGTGTGCCGGGATGTCGACCGTGGTGGTGGCCTGGGCGGTGCCCGGGCCGGACAGGGCGAGGCCGGTGGCGGCGAGCAGGGCGATGGTCACTCGCGCCAGTGCTCTTCGGGTTGCTTTTCGCATGTGAAGGAGACCCCCTCGTGCACGTGGTGCACTCGCATACGGACAAGGGCGGGCGAACAAGAGCGGGCGAACAATGACAGACGCACCGTGACAGACGAACGGTGGCATGGGCACGCTAGTCGGTCATCGCTCGGTCATCCGGCAAAAGCCTTGGTCCTCACAAACGGAAGGTTCCAGTCGTCCGGTGGGCGGGGCGTCCGTGTCGCCGACTGCTTCCGGTCGCCGTCGGCGAAGACGAACAGGCGCAGGACCAGGAAGCGGCCGATGCCTGCGAGGCCGGACGCGGTGAGGTAGACCGTCTGTTCCCACAGCAGACTCGGCGACGAGTGCACCGCGTGGAGGATGAACATCGCGGCGCAGGTCGCCACGTAGGCGGCCGTCGCCGAGCCCGCGGACTGCAGGTGGCGGCGCCGGCCGGGGCGGCGGCCGGTGCCGAAGGTGAAGAGCGCGTGCAGCTCGGTGCACAGGAGAGTGGACGCGACGGTGATCACCGCGTTCGCGGCCACCCAGGGCATCGTCCTGGCCAGCAGCGGTACGGCGAGGCCGGCGAGGAGACCGACACCGCCGCCGCAGATCACGAACCGTAAGAAGGAGGCGAGGGGGCCCGGAGTCGCGAGGGTGCCGCGGACGGGCCGGGGCTCGCCGCGCGTGGGCTGCGGCTGCGGCGGGAGCGGCGACTCCATGACGTTTCCTTCCGGACGGGGCGGGCTTCGCTGGGTTCAACGATGCCTTCGTCCGCTAGCGGGAACGATGGAGCGGACTACCGGACTGGGGGTATGGCCAGCCCCACCACGCGGGGGTCGACGCCCTCGTGGGTCACTTCCCCTTGGCGTCCCGGTCCCGGAGTTCCTCGATGTAGCTGTGGGCCACGGTCGTCGCGCGGGTGAACCAGTCGGTGATGGCGGCCAGTTCGTCGGCGGCGTAGTCGGAGAAGAGGTCGTTCAGGCGGGCGTAGTGGGGCTCGTAGAGGGCGACCACGCGAGTCACGGCGTCCGGGACGGCGGCCACGCGGACGCGGCGGCGGTCCGCAGGGTCGGGGACGCGGGTGACGTAGCCGGCGCGTTCGAGGCGGTTGAGGATGCCGGTCACGCCGCCGGTGGTGACGTGCGCGCGTTCGGCGATGTCGCCGGCCGTCAGGAGGTTCTCGCCCGCCTGGAGGACGTAGGCGAAACACAGGAGGTCGGAGACGTTCAGGCCCAGTCGCTGGGCCATCTCCTGTTGGCCGAGCAGGTGGGCCGCGACGAGGGAGTCCATCGCCGACAGCGCCTGGGCCGGAGTGGCAGGGGGGCGCGACTTGGCTGGCATTGCGGGTTCCTGTTTCCCTTAGCTTGTGAGAGGTTCATGAAGTAAATTACTTACGCTGTGAGATACCCGTACCGAGGAAGGCGGGCACGTGAGCGCACATCAGTATGACGAGGGACACACGGTCGCAGGCTGGACCGGTTTCGGCATCGCGACCGTCGGGACGGCGGTGCTGGGGCTGGGCGTGTGCACGGTGTCCACCCCGCTCCTGGTGGCCGGGGCCGCGATCGACGTCGTGAGCCTCTTCGCCGCCTGGGCACTGCATCTCGCCGGCTGGGGCAAGGCGCCGGGGAAACGGCCGAGGGAGCAGTGGGGGATGCGGGTGCGGGACACGGGGGCGCGGGGCGGGCATCCCGGGTGTGTCGGGTGCCGGATGGCGGGGCGGGGAGTTCGGCGTACGGCTGCGGCTGCGGCTGCGGCTACGGCTACGGCAGGGGGTGGGGCGGCGTCCGGTGTCGTGCCTGTTTCCGCAGGTGAGGTGGAGCCTGCCGCCGCCACCTCCGGTGGCTGACCCTCGCGAAGCCGTCATTGTCAGTGGTGCCCCCTACTCTCGGAAGTGATGGCACAGGCATGGAAGTGCTCGGGGCTGCGGTGGTCCGCGGACGGTCCCGTGCTGCTGTGGGACGGCGGGCGGCGCAGTGCGCTGACCTGGGGGAAGAGGGTGGCCTTCGGGGTCGTGGAAGGGGGCGGTCGGACATGTGTGGGTGCGCGGGGGCATCCCTGTCCGGTGCGGGCGGCCGTGTCGGGGCGGAGTACGGGGGCGCGGTGCGAGGAGTGCGCGCGGCTGGACCGGGCGCACTCCGTCGCCGCCGACACCCTCGCGGACGACCCGCGACCGTACCGGGTGTATCTGGCGTGGTTCGGGCCCGGGATGGTCAAGGTCGGGATCACCGCCGAAGAGCGCGGCTCGGCCCGGCTGTTGGAGCAGGGCGCCGTCTGCTTCAGCTGGCTGGGCACCGGCCCACTGATGGCGGCCCGGCGTACCGAGGAACTGCTGCGTGCCGCGCTCGGCGTGCCGGACCGGATTCCCTACGCCGAGAAGCGGGCGGTACGGGCCCGGTTGCCGGGGTCGGCGGCGGAACGGGCCGCTGAGGTCACGGAGTTGCACGGGCGTGCGGTGGCCCTCGGCGGCTGGCCGGAGTCGCTCGCGCCCGCGCCCTGCCGACCCGTCGATCACGTCGACGCGTTCGGGCTCACCGACCTTCCGGCCGCCGTCGGCGAGGTCGCCGAGCTTGCCGCCGGGGGCATGGTGAGCGGTCGGCTGGTGGCGGCCGCCGGACCGGACCTGCACCTGGCGACGGGGACCGGCGCAGTGGTCGTTCTCGACACGCGGCTGCTCACCGGGTGGGAGCTGGTTCCCGCCGAGGGGGAGCAAGTCACCGTGCCGGTACGGCAGTTCAAGGCGTCGCCGAGCGTGCAGTCGGGGCTGTTCTGACCCAGGGAGCTCCGGGATGCTCCGGGCCGGTGAGGGAACCGGCCGGGATCATGAGGCGCCCATGAAGGGTTCCCAGGGCGTCCCTGAGAGTGGCCTGTGCGTTTCTCAGGAAAATCACAGACTGGCGAAAGGGTGTTCTCAGGGGGCCCCGACATGGTTTCACCATGACCACGACCTCGCCCCAGGGGCGCACCGAACTGCTGAGGCCGGACGGGAGCCCCGTCCGAGTGCTTGTGGTGGACGACGAGTTGTCGATCACCGAACTGCTGTCCATGGCCCTCCGCTACGAGGGCTGGCAGATCCGGAGTGCCGGTGACGGCACGGGCGCCATACAGACCGCCCGTGAGTTCCGCCCCGACGCCGTTGTCCTGGACATGATGCTGCCGGACATGGACGGACTGGCCGTGCTGGGACGGCTGCGGCGTGAGCTGCCGGACGTGCCGGTGCTGTTCCTGACGGCGAAGGACGCCGTCGAGGACCGGATAGCCGGGCTCACCGCCGGGGGCGACGACTATGTCACCAAGCCGTTCAGCCTCGAGGAGGTCGTGGCCCGGCTGCGGGGTCTCATCCGGCGCTCCGGCGCGGCCGACCGGCGCTCCGAATCCGTCCTCGTGGTCGGGGACCTCACCCTGGACGAGGACAGCCACGAGGTGTCGCGGGCCGGCGAGGGCATCCACCTCACCGCCACCGAGTTCGAGCTGCTGCGGTTCCTGATGCGTAACCCGCGGCGCGTGCTCAGCAAGGCGCAGATCCTCGACCGTGTGTGGTCGTACGACTTCGGCGGCCAGGCCAATGTGGTCGAGCTCTACATCTCCTACCTGCGCCGCAAGATCGACGCGGGTCGTGAGCCGATGATCCACACCCGGCGCGGCGCCGGTTACCTGATCAAGCCCGCCGTGTCATGAGCGGACGACGACGGCCGCGTGCGCAGAAGCGAGCAGGTAAGCCGCGCACCCTGCGGACCCGGCTCGTCGTCGCGTCGGTGGTGCTGATCGCGGTGGTCTGCGCGGTGATCGGAACGGTGACGACGCTGGCGTTGCGGTCGCATCTGTACGAGCAGTTGGACGGCAAGCTGCAAGAGACCGCCATGCGCGCGGTGGGCGGCCGCATGGACGGCAAGAAACCGCCCGGCGGCGATGACAAGATCCCGCCCGTCCCCACGAACGACACCCCGGCGAGCGCCAAGGCCGCGAAGTTCGTCAAGCAGCCCCCGACGCAGCCCAAGACCATCGCCGCGTATGTGAAGAACGGCAAGATCGCCAGTGCGGCCATCGCCGAGCAGGAGAAGGACAGCAACGGCGTCTTCAAGGAGATGCGGGCCGGCGGTCTCAACACGGCGCAGCAGGCGGTCCTCGCCTCGGTGGCCAAGGACGACAACGCCCACTCCGTGGACGTGCCCGGCATCGGGGAGTACCGCGTCACGTATGTCAGCAGCAGGGACGGCAGCGACTCGTACTACATCGCCCTCCCCACCGACGACGTCAACAGCACCATCAACACCCTGATCCTCGTGGAGCTCAGCGTCACCGCCGCCGGTCTCGGCGCCGCCGTCATCGCCGGGTACGTCCTCGTCGGCGTCGCCACCCGCCCCCTCCGCCGGGTCGCCGCCACCGCCACCCGCGTCTCCGAACTCCCCCTGCACACCGGCGAGGTGAACCTCAGCGAGCGGGTGCCCGAGTCCGAGACCGATCCGCACACCGAGGTCGGGCAGGTGGGCGCCGCGCTCAACCGGATGCTCAACCACGTCCACGGGGCCCTGCACGCCCGTCAGCAGAGCGAGACGCGGGTACGGCAGTTCGTCGCGGACGCAAGCCACGAGCTGCGCACCCCGCTCGCCTCCATCCGCGGGTACGCCGAACTCACCAGACGCGGCAGGGAGGAGGTCGGGCCGGACACCCGGCACGCCCTCGGGCGCATCGAGTCCGAGGCCGGCCGGATGACCCTCCTCGTCGAGGACCTGCTGCTGCTCGCGCGCCTCGACGCCGGGCGGCCGCTCCAGTTCGAGCAGACGGACCTCGTACCGCTCGTCGTGGACACCATCAGCGACTCCCGCGCGGCCGGCATGGACCACAACTGGCGTCTCGACCTGCCCGACGAACCGGCCCTGGTCTCCGCGGACGCGGCCCGGATCCAGCAGGTGCTGGTCAACCTGCTGGGCAACGCCCGCAAGCACACACCGCCCGGTACCACCGTCACCGCGCGGGTGCAGCGGCGCGGCACCTGGATGTGCGTGGACGTCGAGGACAACGGTCCGGGCATCCCGTCCGACCTGCTCCCGCACGTCTTCGAGCGGTTCGCGCGCGGTGACTCGGCGCGTTCGAGGGCCACCGGCTCGACCGGTCTGGGGCTGGCGATCGTGCAGGCCGTGGCGAGTGCGCACGGCGGTGCGGTGACCGTGGACAGCGTTCCCGGGCGCACCGTGTTCACCATGCACCTGCCCGCGTCGGGTCCCGCGATCCCGCATCCGGCGCCCGAAACGAACTGGCAATCGCACTCACAGGCACAGCACAGCGCCGCCATATGGGTGCAACAGGGGGCCTGACCAGAGTCGTTGGCATGCGAACCGACTCTTCTCCCGGCACCCTGCCGGCGCGGGAGCACCTCCCGGCCACAGACGCCGGAACGCCTGTCCTGGACGTCGTGATCCCCGTCTTCAACGAGGAGAAGGACCTCCAGCCGTGTGTGCTGAGACTGCGCGAGCACCTCAAGCACACGTTCCCGTACACGTTCCGCATCACGATCGCGGACAACGCGTCGACGGACACCACCCCCCAGGTGTCCGCGCGGCTGGCGGCGGAACTCCCGGAGGTGCGGGCGTTCCGGCTGGAGCAGAAGGGCCGCGGCCGGGCGCTGCGGACCGTCTGGTCCGCGTCGGACGCCCCCGTCCTCGCCTACATGGACGTGGATCTGTCCACCGACCTCAACGCCCTGCTGCCGCTGGTGGCGCCGCTGATCTCGGGCCACTCCGACCTGGCGATCGGCTCCCGGCTCGCCCGTAGCTCCCGGGTGGTGCGCGGGCCCAAGCGGGAGTTCATCAGCCGCGCCTACAACCTGATCCTGCGGGGCTCGCTCCAGGCCCGCTTCTCGGACGCCCAGTGCGGTTTCAAGGCGATCCGCCGCGATGTCGCGCAGGTGCTGCTGCCGCTGGTGGAGGACACCGGCTGGTTCTTCGACACCGAGATGCTGGTGCTCGCCGAGCGCGCGGGACTGCGTATCCACGAGGTCCCCGTCGACTGGGTCGACGACCCGAACTCCACGGTGCACATCGTGAAGACGGCGACCGACGACCTCAAGGGTGTGTGGCGGGTCGGCAAGGCCCTGGCCACCGGGTCGCTGTCCCTGGACCGGATCACCCGGCCGTTCGGCGACGACCCGCGCGACCGGGAGATCCAGGACGTACCGAAGGGGCTGGCCCGCCAACTCGTCGGGTTCTGTGTCGTCGGCGGGCTGTCCACCCTCTTCTACCTCCTGCTCTACACCCTCTTCCGGCAGTTCGGCGGCTCCCAGGTGGCCAACGCGCTCGCGCTGCTGGTCTCGGCGGTCGCGAACACCGCGGCCAACAGGCGACTGACCTTCGGGGTGCGCGGGCGGGGCGGCGCCGTCCGACACCAGGCGCAGGGGCTGGTCGTCTTCGGTATCGGCCTCGCGCTGACCAGCGGCTCCCTCGCCGCCCTGAACGCGGCGAGCTCCGAGCCGGCGCACTCCACCGAGCTGGCGGTCCTGATCGCCGCGAACCTGGCGGCGACCGTGCTGCGCTTCCTGCTCTTCCGGGCCTGGGTGTTCTCGGACCGGCGTGCGGACGACAGCCCGTACACCGTCCCCGTCCCGCACGACCCGGCCTCCCCCGCCCACACCACGGCGCCGCAGGCTCAGCAGCCGTACGCCCCTCAGCCCTACGGCGGGCAGCCGTACGCACCTCAGCCCTACGGCCGGCAGCCGTACCCACCACAGCCCGACGGACAGCACCGGTACGTCCAGCAGCCGCCGCTCCCGCAGCGGCCCACGGCGCCGACGTACACCAGCGGGCCCGAGAGCTCGTACCAGACCACCCAGTTCCGCGCCGGTGAAGCCGCGGACCGCACCCGGGGGGACGCGACCGCGCAACTGCGGCCGGTGCGCCCCGCCGACACCGACCCGAGGAACTCCTGATGAGCACCGACACCGACCGGACGACCCCACCGGGCCCCAGCGCCTGGGGACCGCCGACGGCCACCACGAGTACGGCCGTGCGCGAACCGTCGCTTCCCGAGGCGCCCCCGCCGACCGCTCCCGAATCCGGTGAACCCCGGCAGCCGTTCGTACGGAGACTGTGGCGGGGCCGCCCCGAGGACCCGCGCTGGGCGCGCCCGGCGTTCCTCGGCCTGCTCCTCGTGACAGCCGTGCTCTACCTGTACGACCTGAGCGCCTCCGGATACGCCAACTCCTTCTACTCCGCGGCCGTCCAGGCCGGCAGCGAGAGCTGGAAGGCGATGTTCTTCGGCTCGCTGGACGCGGGCAACGCCATCACCGTCGACAAGCCCCCGGCCTCGCTGTGGCCGATGGAGCTGTCGGTCCGGATCTTCGGCCTGAACTCGTGGGCGATCCTGGCCCCCGAGGTACTGATGGGCGTCGGCACGGTCGCCGTCGTGTACGCCTCCGTGCGCCGCCGGTTCAGTCCCGCGGCCGGTCTGATCGCGGGCGTGGTGCTCGCGTTCACCCCCGTCGCGGCGCTGATGTTTCGGTTCAACAACCCGGACGCCATGCTGGCCCTGCTGATGGCTCTGGCCTGCTACTTCGTCGCCCGGGCCGTGGAGGACGGCCGGACGAGGTGGCTGGTGTGGGCCGGGGTCGCGATCGGTTTCGCGTTCCTCGCGAAGACCCTGCAGGCCTTCCTGATCCTGCCGCCGCTGGCCATCGTGTACGCGGTCTGCGCGCCGGTGAGGCTGAAGAAGCGTTTCGGGCAGCTGGCCCTCGCGACGGTCGCGCTGGTCGTCTCGGGCGGCTGGTGGGTCACGATCGTCGAGCTGTGGCCCGCCTCCTCCCGCCCCTACATCGGCGGTTCGCAGAACAACTCCTTCCTGGAGCTGACCTTCGGCTACAACGGCCTCGGCCGGCTGAACGGCGACGAGACCGGCAGCGTCGGCGGCGGTGGTGGTGGCGGGAACACCGGTAGCGGCATGTGGGGCGAGACCGGCTGGGACCGGATGTTCAACTCCGAGATCGGCGGCCAGATCTCCTGGCTGCTGCCCGCCGCGCTGATCCTGCTGGCCGGCGGCCTGGTCGCCACCCGGAAGCTCAAGCGGACCTCGACGACCCGCGGCCTGTTCCTGGTGTGGGGCGGATCGCTGCTGATCACCATGGCCGTCTTCAGCTACATGGCGGGGATCTTCCACCAGTACTACACGGTCGCCCTCGCCCCCTACCTGGCCGCAGTTGTTGGCATGGGCGCGGGGCTCCTGTGGGAGAGGCGCTCCGACATCCGGGCGTCGCTCACCCTGGCGGCGGCGGTGGTCGCGAGCGCCGCCTGGGGCTATGTCCTCCTCAACCGCACTTCCGACTACCTGCCCTGGCTCAAGTGGCTGGTCCTGGTCGGGGGATTGACCGGGGCGCTCGGGCTGATCTTCGTCGCCCGGCTGGGCAGGCAGCTCGCGCTGGCCGCGGTGGGGCTGGGCCTGGTGGCCGCACTGGCCGGGCCGACGGCGTACACCCTCAGCACCCTGGGGGAGGGCCACACCGGCTCCATCGTCACGGCCGGTCCGGCGGGCGCGAGCATGATGGGCGGCGGTCCGCGTGGCGGCCGGGGCGGCTTCGGGGGCGGTGGGATGCCGGGCGGGCAGAACGGCAACGGCCCAGCGCAGGGCCAGAACCCGCAGGGCAACGGCTTCCCGGGTGGCGGCGCCGGCGGCTTCGGCGGCGGGATGCCGGGCCAGAACGGCAACGGCACACCTCAGGGCCAGGGCCAGGGCCAGAACCAGCAGGGCGGCCCGACGATGGGCGACGGCGGCGGCATGCGCGGTGGTGGCGGTGCCGGTGGCCTGCTCAACGGCGCCTCCGTCAGCTCCGAGGCCAAGAAGCTGCTGGAGGCCGACTCCGACACCTACACCTGGGCGGCCGCGGCCATCGGCGCCCAGAACGCCGCGAGCTACCAACTCGCCACGGGTGACGCGGTGATGGCGATCGGCGGCTTCAACGGCACCGACCCGTCCCCGACGTTGGCCCAGTTCAAGACCTACGTGGCGGA
Source organism: Streptomyces sp. NPDC006332 (assembly GCF_040612855.1). Lineage (NCBI taxonomy): Bacteria > Bacillati > Actinomycetota > Actinomycetes > Kitasatosporales > Streptomycetaceae > Streptomyces > Streptomyces sp. NPDC006332. The sequence goes on along the minus strand of NZ_JBEXRA010000004.1, from coordinate 89,159 downwards.
CGGCAGGATCCACTACTTCATCTCCTCCGGCACCGGCGGCGGCATGAGCGGCGGCAGCGACGGTACGTCCTCGCAGATCACCACCTGGGTCGAGGCCAACTTCAAGAAGGTGACGGTCGGTTCGGCCACCTTCTACGACCTGACACGGAAGGCATGACCAAGCAACAGGCGTGAGTGCTGTACGTCGTATAGCAACTGCTCTACGGTGTACGGCATGACCGCATCCCCCCAGGAACAGGCCCCAGCTCCCGCACGGGCCGACGGCCACCCCCAGCGCTGGCTGATCCTCGGTGTCATCTGTCTCGCGCAGCTCACCGTGCTGCTCGACAACACCGTCCTGAACGTGGCGATCCCCTCGCTCACCCGTGAGCTGGACGCGTCCACCTCCGACATCCAGTGGATGATCAACGCGTACTCGCTGGTGCAGTCCGGCCTGCTGCTCACCGCGGGCAGCTCCGCGGACCGCTACGGCCGCAAGAAGCTGCTGGTGGCGGGGCTCGCCCTGTTCGGCATCGGTTCGCTCGTGGCGGGTCTGGCGACCACCAGCGGTCAACTGATCGCGGCGCGCGCCGGCATGGGTGTCGGCGGGGCACTCCTGATCACCACCACGCTCGCCGTCGTGGTCCAGATCTTCGACGACACCGAGCGGGTGAAGGCGATCGGGCTGTGGTCGACGGTCAACTCGCTCGGGTTCGCCGTCGGCCCGCTGCTCGGCGGGGTGATGCTCGACCACTTCTGGTGGGGCGCGATCTTCCTCATCAACATCCCGGTCGCGGCCATCGGTCTGATCGCCGTGCTCGTCCTCGTCCCCGAGTCCAGGAACCCGCAGGGGGACCGCCCCGACCTGCTCGGCGCGCTGCTGTCCACCATCGGCATGACGAGCGTCGTCTACGCGATCATCTCCGGACCGGACGACGGCTGGACCTCGGCGCCCACCCTCACCTCCGCCGCGATCGGGGTCGTGGTGCTGGGCGGGTTCGTGGCGTGGGAGCTGCGCACCCCGTACCCGATGCTGGACATGCACTTCTTCCGCAACCAGAGGTTCACCGGAGCCGTCGCGGGCGCGGTCCTCGTCGCCTTCGGGATGGCCGGATCGCTCTTCCTGCTCACTCAGCACCTCCAGTTCGTGCTCGGATACGACCCGTTGGAGGCCGGTCTGCACACGGCGCCGTTCGCGCTCACCATCGTCGCGCTGAACCTCACCGGGGTGAGCGCGCTGCTCCTGCCGAGGCTGGGCACACCGCTGACCATCGCGTCCGGGATGACCTGCCTGGCGGCGGGGCTCGCGTCGATCGCGCTGCTCGGCGGGGACGGGTACGGCGGCATGCTGCTCGGGCTGATCATCATGGGCGTCGGTGTCGCCTTCGCCATGCCTGCCATGGCCAACGCGGTGATGAGCGCGATACCGCCCGAGAAGGCGGGCGTGGGCGCGGGCGTCAACGGGACGCTGGCGGAGTTCGGGCAGGGGCTTGGGGTCGCGGTGCTCGGCGCCGTACTGAACTCACGGTTCGCGGCGGCGGTTTCGGTGGCGGCGGTCTCGCTGCCGACGGCGTTGGCCGAAGCCGGGTCGGCCGGGGAGCGGCGGCAGATCACGGACGCGTTCGCCTCCGGGCTGGAGACCAGTCAGTTGGTGGGGGCGGTGGCCGTGCTGTTCGGGGGGTTGGTCGCCGCCGCGTTGTTGCGTCGGGCTGAGCGGGCAGACTCCGCTTAGTGGCCCGGGTGGCCAGGTCGGTCGGCGGCCGCGGGTCCGCCGTGTCGTGGTCGCGCGCCACGCGGCGGTGCCGCATCCGGGTGCGGGCCGGCGCCCGGCCGGGCGCCTAAGCTGGCCGGCGTGTGACGTCGAGGAAGGTGCGCCATGGTGAAAGCGGCCCAGCGGGCGGCGCGGACCAGTGTGTGGCTGGAGGGAAAGGCGCGTCGCGGTGGGCGGGGTGGCGGGCAGCCGTCCGGGCTGGACCGGGAGCGGATCACCGAGGTCACCGTGCGGCTGCTGGACTCCGAGGGACTGGACCGCTTCTCCATGCGTCGGCTCGCCGCCGAGCTGAACGTCACCGCGATGTCCGTCTACTGGTACGTCGACACCAAGGACGACCTCCTCGAACTCGCCCTGGACGCGGTCTTCGGCGGGCTGGACCTGCCCGACCCGGACGCCGACGAGGACTGGCGCGACCAGCTGCGCACCCTGGCCCGGGCGTACCGGGCCCTGCTGGTCCGCCACCCCTGGCTGTCGCCGCTGGTCGGCCGCTACCTCAACATCGGCCCCAACAACATGGCCTTCGTCCGGGTGATGCAGCGCGTCATCCGCAAGGCCGCCCTGCCCGTGCACGGCGTCACCGGGGCCATCTCGGCGGTCTTCCAGTTCGTGTACGGCTACGGCACGATCGAGGGTCACTTCTTCGCCCGGGTCGCGGACGCCGGCATGTCCCCGGACGAGTACTTCCGGCACTCCCTGAGCACGGTGACGCTGGCCCCGGACGCCGCCGAGGTGATCCAGGAGTCCACGGAGATCATGGAGGCCCGCGGCGGCGACACGGTCGAGGAGATGATGGAACGCGACTTCGAGTTCGCGCTGGAGCTGCTGCTGGCCGGGATCGAGGCGATGGTGGAGCGGGGCCGGGACAGGCCCTGAGGGCGCCCTACGGGGTGCCGTTCAGCCCTCGTTCACCCCTCGTCGCCGGAGACCAGCCGGGCCGGGAAACCGCCGGTGGCGACCGGGCCCCAGCGGTCCGGCGTGATCCGGATGATCGACTTGCCCTGCTTGAGCATGGCCGCCCGGTACTCGTCCCAGTCGGGGTGCTCGCCGGCGATGTTGCGGTAGTACTCCACGAGCGGCTCGACGGAGTCCGGCGAGTCGACGACCTCGGCGGTGCCGTCGACCTGGACCCACGGCCCGTTCCAGTCGTCGCTCAGCACGATCAGGCTGACCCGCGCATCCCGCCGGGCGTTGCGGGTCTTGGCGCGTTCGGGGTAGGTGGACACGACGATCCGCCCGGAGTCGTCGACGCCGCAGGTCAGCGGAGACCCCTGCGGGCCACCGTCGGACCGGCGGGTCAGCAGGATCGCGTGGTGCCGGGGCCGTACGAAGTCCAGCAACTCGTCCAGCGATACGGAGGTGTTGGTCGCGATGTTCGGTGCCATGGCGTCAGCCTAGGACCCCGGCCCACGACAGCCGCCCAGGACACCCGCGCACGGCACCTGTCCCGTACACCAGTACGCCACGGGTGGCGCGCCCTACTCCTTCAGCGCCTCACCCAGGTTGTCGTACACCGGCACGTCCCGCCGCGCCCCCGTCAGCTCCAGCACCCGGTGGGCGGCCCCGTCGGGCAGCGCCACCACCCGCACCCGCACCCGGGGACGCAGGCGCAGGCGGACCTCGTCGATGAGGCGGACGCCCTGGGAGTCCATGAAGCGGGTCGAGGTGAGGTCCAGCACCAGGACCCGCAGCCGACCGGTGCGGGCGTCGGCGGCGGACATGACCCGGCGCAGCAGGCTCTCGGCGTTGCTGTGGTCGATCTCGGGCGGGAGGACCATCAGCGTCGTGCAGCCGGGCAGATCACGTAGATCACGCAGCTCGCAGGGATGGGGGAGGAAGGTCACGACACTCACCTGGCAGACGTTCGTCCGGATTCAGGGGAGGCCACTTCCTGACCTGTCGTCCCCCATTCCACCACGCCGACCACCGCGCCCGGAAGTGGTCCCCGCCTCCGTCAGCCGGGCGTCACTTCGACGCAACCAAGCAAGTAAAGTGCTGTCCATCCTGTGCTCGCAGTCAGGAATGTGCTGCGGAGCTCTCCTGCGCACGTCCTTTGGGCGTGCATGCCGAAGAGGTTCGTGGTGGCTGCGTCCGAGTTTCCTGTTTTGCCCCCCTTTGCCGCCGATTTCGAGCTGGCGGAGGCCTTGACGGTGGCAGCTCAGCAACTGCACGACACGCTGACCCCGCAGAACACCATGCGCACCGCGGTCCGGCTGGCCGTACACCTGCTGCCCGCCGCCGACCACGCCGGCATCTCCGTGATCGAGCGCACCCAGCACCGCCGTGCCGTCGCCTGGACCGACGACGTGGTGCGTTCGGCGGAGTCCCGGCACACCGGACGTGACCAGGCGCCGTACTGGGAGAACCTGTGGACCACGCCCGTCGTACGGCTGGAGGACAGCGAGGCCGACGACAGCGGCACCGCCCTGTCCGAACTGGGCCTGCGCTCCGCGCTGGCGCTGCGGCTGCGCGCCGACCGCCGCCGGCTGACCGTCCTCACGGCCTACTCCCGCAAGCCGCGCGCCTTCGACGAGGCGTCCACCCGCCTGGGCCGGCTGTTCACCGCGCACGTCAGTCTCGCCCTCGACTCGGCCACCGTCCGGGAGCAGTTGACGGAGGCGATGCGCACCCGGGACCTGATCGGGCAGGCCACCGGCATCCTCATGGAACGGATGGACATGGACGCGGCGGAGGCGTTCGAGTCCCTGGTCAAGGCCTCGCAGCGGGAGAACATCAAGCTGCGCGACCTGGCCCGGCGCATCGTGGATGCGAACAACGCCACATGACCGGCCGGGAAAGCCGGGGAGTTAACAGGCGTTGACGGGATATCCGTACGGTCATGAGCCCCGAGATGTCCGACACGCTGGAAATGGCCATCGTGCGCAGCAACGGTCTCGACACGCTGTTGCGCGATCTGACCGACCGCGCGGTGCAGGCAGTACCCGGCGCGGTCGCGTGCAGCATCACGGTGCGCCGCGCCGACCGGCTGCTGACCCTGGCCGGCAGCCAGGGCCTGCCCAACGGCCTCGACCAGCGCCAGTACGAACACGACTCGGGGCCCTGCGTGGAGGCCGCCGAGACGAGCCGCGAGCAGTACGCACCCGACCTGGAGACGGAGACCCGCTGGCCCAGGTACACGTCGTACGCGCTCTCCACGGGCGTGCGCTGTGTGCTGGCGATCCCCATCGAGGTGGAGGGCGAGAGGGGCGCCGCCCTCAACCTCTACGGTGTCGAGACGGGGTCGCTGGGTCCGGGCAGGGGCGCGGCCTTGGCCTTCGCCGCCCGGGTGGGTGACGCGATCAACGTCGCCCTGCGCGTCGAGCGTCGCCAGGAGTCGGTCGCCGACGTGCGCACCGCGCTGCTCTCCCGCAGCGTCATCGACCAGGCCGTCGGCATCCTCATGGCGCAGGAGCGGATCGACGCCCAGATCGCCCTGGAACGCCTGCGCCGGGTCTCGCAGAACCACAACGTCAAACTCCGTGACCTGTGCACCGACCTGGTGGCACGGATGAGCCGCGGCGACGGGCGCGCGTCCGACCGCTCGTCCGGACGGAACTGAGTTCGTACGGACGCCTGCGCTGTCGGGCCCGCAGCACCTACCGTGGCCCGCATGAGCGCGGAAGACCTCAGTCGCGAGGACCAGTGGCCGCTGCCACCCGCCTGGATGTGGGACTGCGCCGAGTGCGTCCGCCGCTACGAGGCGATGAAGCACGTGCAGGCCGTCATCGCCGGGCTCACCGCGGAGGACCCCGGCGTCGACTGGGACGTCACCGACAGCGTCGTCGGCACGCAGATCAGCCTGAGCCGTCATCTGGCCGAGGCGCACCGCGCGTCACTGCCCGACTGGGACCCCTCCTGTACGACCTGCGCCGACCACCGCGACTCACTCGCCAGGGCGTCCCGGTCTCCCGAACTGCTCCCGGGCGCGGTCATGGTGGCCGAGGAGCACCGCGCCCGTCATCTGTTCGCCCCGCCGCGCGTCGTCGGACTGATGTAGGCGTTGCCGGGCAGGACCGGCCTCATGAAAGGACCCCCTCAGGCCGCCTGCGGCAGCGACTCCCCCTGCACCGCCTGTACGTCCAGCTCCACCTTCAGCTTCGTGCCGATGGCGGCGATGCCCGCCTGGACGACCTGGTTGTAGTTCATCGCGAAGTCCTCGCGGTGCAGTTCCGCCGTCGCCCGGTAGGCCGCCCGGGTGCCGCCCCAGGGGTCGGCGCCGGTGCCGAGGTAGGCGAGGTCCAGGTCGACCGGCCGGGCGACGCCGTGCAGGGTCAGCTCCCCGTGCACGGTCCAGCGGTCCGAACCTGCCGCCGTCAGCCCGGTCGAGTGGTACGTGATCTCCGGGAACCGCTCGACGTCCAGGAAGTCCGCGGACCTCAGGTGGGTGTCGCGCATGCCGTTGCCGGTGTCGATGGACGCCGCCTGGATGACCGCCTCCACCCGGGACTTGGTCACGTCGTCCGGGGCGACCTCGATCGAGGCCGTGAACTCCGTGAACCGTCCGTGCACGGTCGAGATGCCCAGGTGCTGGGCGGCGGCGGCCACAGTGGAGTGCGCCGGGTCCACGGTCCACGGCCCCGGCGGCGGCAGTTCGGTCCCGCCCTGCCGGGCCAGCGTCACCGTGCCGACCTCGGCCCGGCCGCTCGCCGTGACCACGGCACTCGCGGCGGCGGGCGCGTACCCGACGGCCGTGACGATGACGGTGTACGCCCCCGGCGCCAGCGCGGTCGTGTCCCGTACGGCACCCTCGGCGTCGGCCTCGGCGCGCAGCACCTGCGAGCCGGTCATGTCGGTCACGGTGACCACCCCGTGCGAGACGGCCCATCCGTCTCGCGTACGGATCTTCGCGGTCAGTCCCATCACGTTTCTCCCTGCGAAAGTATTACAAATTGACCATAAAGAGACCGGCCCGTGCCAGGCACGCTCCGAGGGAGACGTGCCCGGCACGGGCCGGGTCCGAACTACTCGCCGGGGTGGGAGAGTTCGATGTCGTGGCCGTCGACGCCCTGGCCGTGCACAGTCAGCGCGGTCGCGACCGGTGCGTACCCGGTCGCGATGACCGTGTAGTCGCCCCCGTCCAGATCGGTGAAGGCGTACGCCCCGTCGTCCCCGGTGGTGGCGGTGGCGACCACGTTGCCGGCCGCGTCGACCAGGGTCACCCGGGCGTCCGCCAGCGGACCGTGCGGCGCCCGCACGACCCCCTGCAGCTGGGCCCCCGCGTCCAGGTCCACCTCGACCCGGGTCACCCCGGTGCCGCCGACCTCCACCGGCAGGGCGCGCGGACGGTATCCGGCGGCGTTCACCGCGACCGTCACCGCACCGGGCACCAGCTCCGTGAACGAGAACTCGCCCTGCTCACCGCTGACCGCGGTGGCCAGCAGGTCCCCGCGCACGTCGGTGACGATGACCATGGCGTCCTTCACCGGGCTGCCGGTGTGGGCGGCCCGCACCAGCCCGCTCAGGCCACTGGTACCGCTCAGCAGGATGTCGTACGCCACCGGCTCCTCGCCCACCACGACGGTGGACGCCTGCGGCTGGAAGCCGTCCGCCGAGGCGATCAGCACGTACGAGCCCGTGCCCGGAGCGTCCAGCCCGTAGGAGCCGTCCGACTGCGCGACCGCGCGGCCCAGCTGACGGCCGGCCAGCGAGATCAGCGTCACCGCCGCACCCGGGACCGCGACACCCTCCGCGCCGCGCACGAAACCGTGCACCGGCACACCGGACGAACCCTCGGGACGGGCGATCGTGGCCACCGCGGCGAGCCGCTGCGTGCCCTCGGGACCCGTCCGGGTCTCGGTCGTGGACTCGGTGACGGCCCAGCTCGGGACGTGCGCCTGGGCGGAAGCGGGAGCACCGGCGGGAGTCCCTGCCGCGGGAGTCTGCGCCTCGGCCGGTGCCTGCACCTCGGCGGGAGTCTGTGCGGCGGCCGGGGCCGCCTGGTCCGGGGTCTCCTCCGAGGCGGTCTGCGCGAGTGCGCCCTTCGTCCGCAACGGGACCTCCTTGATGAACAGCGTGATGAGGAAGGCGAACAGGGCCAGGCCCGACGCGATCAGGAAGACGTCGGCGATGCCGTGGCCGTACGCGCTCTCCATGACCGTGCGCAGCGGCGCGGGCAGCTTGTCCATGTCCGGGATGGAGCCGGAGTCGGAACCCCCGGCCATGGAGGCGTACTTGGGGCCGAGGTCGGCGATGCCGTCCTTGGCGTAGTCGGTGATGCGGTGGGCCATGACGGCGCCCAGCGCGGAGACACCGACCGCACCGCCGAGGGAACGGAAGAACGTGACCGTGGAGCTGGCCGAGCCGAGGTCGGCGGGGGCCACCTGGTTCTGCGTGGACAGCACCAGGTTCTGCATCATCATGCCGATGCCGAGGCCCAGCAGGGCCATGAAGATCGCCATCTTCCAGTAGTCCGTGTCGTACCGGACGGTGCCCAGCAGGCCCAGGCCCGCCGTGACCAGCACGCCGCCGGTGACCAGCCAGACCTTCCACTTGCCGGTCCGGGTGATGAACTGCCCGGAGACGGTGGAGGAGATGAACAGACCGCCGATCATCGGGATCGTCATGACACCCGACATCGTCGGCGACTTGTCCCGGGCCAGCTGGAAGAACTGGCTGAAGAAGACGGTGCCGGTGAACATCGCGACGCCCACGAAGAGCGAGGCCAGCGACGACAGGGTGATGGTGCGGTTGCGGAACAGCCGCAGCGGGATGATCGGTTCGCTGGCCTTGGACTCGACGAGCACGAACAGCAGGCCGAGCACGATCGAGCCGCCGACCATCGCGTAGGTCTGCCACGACACCCAGTCGTACTTGTCACCGGCGAAGGTGACCCACAGCAGCAGCAGGGAGACCGCGGCGGAGATGAAGAACGCGCCGCCCCAGTCGACCTTCACGTCCCGCTTCACCACGGGCAGGTGCAGGGTCTTCTGCAGCACGATCAGCGCGATGACCGCGAACGGCACACCGACGTAGAAGCACCAGCGCCAGCCGAGCCACGAGGTGTCGGTGATGACACCGCCGAGCAGCGGACCGCCGACGGTGGCGATGGCGAAGGTCGCGCCGAGGTAGCCGGAGTAACGCCCGCGCTCACGCGGCGAGATCATCGCGGCCATCACGATCTGCGCGAGGGCGGACAGACCGCCGACGCCGATGCCCTGCACCACTCGGCAGGCGATCAGCATGCCCGGGTTCTGTGACAGACCCGCGGCGGCCGATCCCAGCACGTAGATGACGAGGGCTATCTGGACGAGAGCCTTCTTGCTGAACAGGTCGGAGAGCTTGCCCCACAGGGGCGTGGCCGCCGTCATGGACAGCAGCGCGGCGGTGACGACCCAGGTGTAGGCGGACTGGCCGCCGCCGAGGTCGCCGATGATCTCGGGAAGCGCGTTGGTGACGATCGTGGACGACAGGATCGCCACGAACATCCCGAGCAGCAGCCCGGAGAGCGCCTCCATGATCTGCCGGTGCGTCATCGGCTCGCCGTCGGAGGCCCCTCCTCCGTGCTTGGTGTGGGCCCGCACACCGGCTGGTGTGGTCGTTGCCATGAGCTTCCTTCTCTTACTTGGTGATCGCGGGTGTACGGGTGGACCGGTCCGTGGACCGTTCGAGCGAGGGCGTGGTGGGCGGCCGGGGTTCCGGATGCGTGACACGGCAGTCGTCGAAGCTCGACCTGAGCCGCGTCATGAGGTGGGTGAGCTGTACGACCTCGTCGTCACTCCAGTCGTCCAGCCGTTCGGCGAGCATCTGGCACGTCCGTCGCGACAGCTCGTCCAACCGGTCCCGGCCCGCGGGCGTGAGGCGCAGAATGCGCGAGCGTTTGTCCGCCGGATCGGGGGAGCGTTCGATCAGACCCCGGTCGGCGACGTGGGCCACGTGCCGGCTGGTCACCGACATGTCCACGGCGAGCAACTCGGCGAGCTTGCTCATGCGCATGTCGCCGTAGCGGCCGAGGAGGGTCAGCACGGCGGCGGAACCACTGGGGCAGTCGGGCGGCAGAAGACGTCCCAACTCCCTGCGTACGGCGCCGAAGGCACTGAACTGACGCATCAGCTCCTCGTACTGCGCCTGCCCTGCCATCACACCTCCCTTGTTTGTTGCTTAGGGCAACCATAGAAGCTGTTGGTTGCTACAGGCAAATAGAATCCCGGGGCAGCCATCCAAAAACTTGGCAAAGGCATGTATTGCGAACGTAAACGTGCAGGTAAGGGGGTGTTGTGAGGGCTGACGGTCTCCACTTGGGCCTCACCCCCGGATTCGCTAGGGTCTCGGGGCATGGCTAACACCCAGGGCCCCCAGGGCAACAACGACCCGGCCGGCAGCACCCAGATGTTCCGCGCGTTCGTCGACGAGGCCCCTCAGGGCCGCCGGCAGCAGGCTGCTGCCGCCTCCAGCGGTCCCCGCCTCGGCCTCATTCTCGGCGTGGTCGCCGCCGTGGTGGTCGTCGCCGCCGTGGCCTGGCTCGCGCTGAAGTAACCACGCGCGCTGAAGTAACCACCTTCACCGGCCGGTCGCCTCGCACGTCCGATGTGCGTGCCCCGGCGGCACGCACCCCCTCTCGGTTTCGCTCCGATCGGGGGTACCCCCCTCGCGTCGACGCACACCATCCGGGTACTCAGCCGTGCGCGTACGCCCGAACTCGGGGTGCCCGAACTCGGGGTGCTCGGAGTCAGGGTGCTCGGACGCGGGCGGAAGCGAGCTGTCCGTCCCGCCGTCGTGCCACCGCCGTACCCGAGCGCCGGGGTGGGGCCGACGGCCGTGCCTGTGCCGGCCGGTCGGCACCGCCTCGTCGCCTCGCCGTCTCCGCCCGCGGCCAGGTCCGCGTCAAGACGGACGACGGCCGCCGACGCGCCGATCAAGGCGCCCCGACGGCCATGTGCTCACGTCGCTCGGAGCACCGCCGTCATGGGCTGGCGCTCCGTCATACCGGAACCCGGGTCAGTCCGAGATGAGGCCTTCCCGCAGCTGCGACAGCGTCCGCGTCAGCAGCCGGGAGACGTGCATCTGGGAGATGCCGACCTCCTCGCCGATCTGCGACTGGGTCATGTTCGCGAAGAAACGCAGCATGATGATCTGCCGCTCGCGGGGCGGGAGCTTGGCCAGCAGGGGCTTGAGGGACTCGCGGTACTCCACACCCTCCAGGGCGGTGTCCTCGTAGCCGAGGCGGTCCGCGAGGGAGCCCTCGCCGCCGTCGTCCTCCGGGGCCGGGGAGTCCAGCGAGGAGGCGGTGTACGCGTTGCCGACCGCGAGGCCGTCGACGACGTCCTCCTCCGACACCCCGAGCACCGCGGCGAGTTCGGCCACCGTGGGCGAGCGGTCCAGCTTCTGGGAGAGCTCGTCGCTGGCCTTGGTGAGGGCGAGCCGCAGCTCCTGGAGGCGACGCGGGACGCGCACCGACCAGGACGTGTCTCGGAAGAACCGCTTGATCTCGCCGACCACCGTCGGCATCGCGAACGTCGGGAACTCCACGCCCCGTTCGCAGTCGAAACGGTCGATCGCCTTGATCAGGCCGATGGTGCCGACCTGGACGATGTCCTCCATCGGCTCGTTGCGCGAGCGGAAGCGCGCGGCCGCGTAGCGGACCAGCGGGAGGTTGAGTTCGATGAGGGTGTCCCGGACGTACGCGCGCTCGGGGCTGTTCTCGTCGAGTGCGGCAAGCCGCAGGAAGAGGGAGCGGGACAGGGTGCGGGTGTCGAGAGCTCCCGAGCTCGGGAGGGCCGGGGCCGGCGCGGCCTCGACGGCCGTTACGTCGTCGAGTGCGGGCGCAGGCTCGCTCTTTGTGAGCGTGAGCACCTTCGAGCTGCCCTGGTCTGCGGACATGCCACCCCCTTTGGGTCGCGAGGACGGTCGTGGCGGACGCTCCCACGGAGGAACGCAGCCTTCACCTGAATACCGGAGCCGAAGCCTCGGCAAACGCGCTTCCCGCAGAATGTCACATGTCGGCAACACGCTGTAGATACATGTCGACATACGAGACGCGAATACGCCCTGGAAGGAGGGGGTCTGACGGTCTTTCGACACAGAAATGCAGGGATCCGCGCTGGTGAGCGATTCGCTCGCGACGGTGACTCGTCGCTCATGTATTCGGTTATGCCCCGAACCGGTATGCGGTTACGCCTCGATCCGGTTCGCCGAACGCAATCGCTGGAAGCTACGCGCGAGTAGCCGCGAGACGTGCATCTGGGACACGCCGAGTTCCGCGCTGATCTGCGACTGGGTGAGGTTGCTGTAGTAGCGCAGCAGCAGAATTCGCTGTTCCCGTTCCGGAAGCTGGACGAGCAGATGGCGGACCAGGTCGCGGTGCTCGACGCCGTCCAGGGCCGGGTCCTCGTAGCCGAGCCGGTCCAGCAGTCCTGGCATGCCGTCGCCCTCCTGGGCGGCCTCCAGCGAGGTGGCGTGGTAGGACCGTCCGGCCTCGATGCAGGACAGCACCTCCTCCTCGGTGATCCGCAGCCGCTCGGCGATCTCGGCGGTCGTCGGGGTGCGCCCGAAGGACGTGGTCAGGTCCTCGGTCGCCCCGTTGACCTGTACCCACAGCTCGTGCAGCCGTCGCGGTACGTGGACCGTGCGGACGTTGTCCCGGAAGTACCGTTTGATCTCGCCGACCACCGTGGGCATCGCGAACGTCGGGAACTGCACGCCCCGGTCCGGGTCGAAGCGGTCGATGGCGTTGATGAGCCCGATGGTGCCGACCTGGATGACGTCCTCCATCGGCTCGTTGCGGGAGCGGAAGCGGGCGGCCGCGTAGCGCACGAGCGGGAGGTTCGCCTCGATGAGCGCCCCGCGCACCCGGTTGTGCTCCGGCGTACCCGGTCGCAGGTCCTTGAGCTGGGCGAAGAGCACCTGGGTGAGGGCCCGGGTATCGGCACCGCGGCTGCGTTGGGGTGCCGTCGGCACCGGGGGCTGGGCGGGAGCCTCTTCCTGAGGCGGCGCAGTACTGGCCGACACGGACAACGCCACCTCTTCATCGGTCTTCACCATCGGTCAACTCATCCATCAAAAGCGGTCATAGCATCACAAGACATGTGCACTGTGTGCAAGCACCGCATAACACCGTGTTGAGGGAAGAATTGGGCTGTAAAGACCAAAGCCCCCCGCCGTGCAGGCGGGGGGCTCCGAAGGCGGCGTCGCTCAGTACTCGTAGTCCGCGATCACCCAGGTGGCGAACTCTTTCCACAGGGTGACGCCGGCCTGGTGCGCCGGGTGTTCCAGGTACCGGTGCAGCGCGGCCACGTCGTCGAAGCCGGAGTTGATGGCGAAGTCGTACGCGATGGGCCGGTCGCTGAGGTTCCAGCCGAGCTCCCAGGAGCGGATCTCGGGAATCGTGCCGTCGAGGGAGCGGAAGGCCTCCTCGCCCTTCGCGACCCGGGGGTCGTCGCGCTCGACACCCTCGTTGAGCTTGAAGAGGACCAGGTGGCGGATCATGAGTTCCCTCCCTGGGCGACCCAGGACATGAAGTCGCCGATGGACTTCGCGGCGTCCGATATGCCCTCGAAGCCTATCTGGACGTAGTCCGCGGCCTTGGCCGGGTCCGTGATGATCACATACAGCACGAAGACCACGAGCACATAGACGGCGATCTTCTTCGAGTTCACCGCCATCGCGGCCTCCCCTGTCTCTCCTGTCACGGAGCCTGCTTCTGGCACGCCCGACGCGGGCACATGATCGCACGAAGGGCCCCGTCTGACGACGGGGCCCTTCTCAAGCGGTAGCGGAGGGATTTGAACCCTCGGTGACTTGCGCCACACTCGCTTTCGAGGCGAGCTCCTTCGGCCGCTCGGACACGCTACCGAGGGAGACCTTACAGCAAGGCGGGGGATGGTTCGAAATCCGTTTCCCCGGCCCTTGTGACGGCAGGTCAGCGGGTCCGGAAGAAGTCGGTGAGCAGCCCGGCGCACTCCTCGGCGAGCACTCCCTCGATGACCTCCGGCCGGTGGTTGAGCCGCCGGTCGCGGACGACGTCCCAGAGGGAGCCGGCTGCCCCCGCCTTCTCGTCCCGGGCGCCGTAGACCACCCGGTCCACGCGGGACTGGACGACGGCGCCCGCGCACATCGTGCAGGGCTCCAGCGTCACGACCAGCGTGCAGCCGGACAGCCGCCACTGGCCCAGCTCGGCGGCGCCCCTGCGGACAGCGAGGACCTCCGCGTGGGCCGTGGGGTCACCGGTGGCCTCGCGTTCGTTGTGTCCGGCCGCCAGCACCGTCGTGCCGTCCGGGGCGAGCAGGACGGCGCCGACGGGGACGTCCCCGTCGCGGCCGGCCTGCTCGGCCTCGGCCAGGGCGAGCCGCATCGCGGCCCGCCACCGGTCACGTACCGGGTCCGGCGGTCCTGGCAAGGAGCTGTCTGTCAGCGGACCAACTCCAAGGTCTCCGAGGCGCCCAGGGACTCGGCGATCTCGGTGACCGCGTCCGTGGCGAGCGCCTTCAGCTCCTTCTCGCCGACGCCGAGATCGTCGAGGATCTCGGCGTCGCCGACCGGGCCGTGCGGCACGGCCTCGGCGGAGCCGGCGGCGTCCGGGCCGTCGTCGTCCTCGTCGTCGTCCTCTCCGTCCTCGGTGCCGTCGAGGTCGAGGGAGTCCAGGTCGGCGAGGTCGTCGTCACCGGGATTCCGGCCGAGCAGTTCGTCGGTGAGCAGGATCTCGCCGTACGAACTGCGAGCGGCGGCGGCGGCGTCCGAGACGTAGATACGGGGGTCGTCCTCCCCGTCGATGCGGACGACGCCGAACCAGGCGTCCTCCTGCTCGATGAGGACCAGCACCGTGTCGTCCTCGAGCGAGGCTTCCCGGGCCAGGTCGGCCAGGTCCGACAGGGTTTCCACATCGTCGAGTTCCGTGTCGCTCGCTTTCCACCCGTCTTCGGTGCGCGCGAGCAGTGCGGCGAAGTACACCGTGACTCTCCCACTGGTCATAGGCGTGCCGGTTGGAGGTCCCCCCGGCGGAGGTCGAGGGCGGGGAGAGCTGGGCTCCAAGCCCCACCCACTCGGAATCGTGGCAGAAACTAGACGCTCAGGGGACTTCTTCGGCTCCCTGTGTGTCCGGTTGCCGCCGGTCTCGTGGCAGCGGAGGTTCCGTCGAGGCCTCACCAGCGCACTCGTTGCCGCCAACAGCGGATCGTACGCGGCTTTCTAGCCGCCCACGCACCGCCACCCGCACAACATGCGCGCGGCGCGTGATCTTTCCCCGACGCCGCCCTTTCGGCGTGTCCTGGCCCCCGCGTCCCTCACCAACGGAAGGTCCGCATGCGCATCGCGCGCCTCAGCCGGGCGGTCTTCGCGCGGCGGGGCTGGACGCGGTCGCGCAGTTCGCGGGCCTCGGCGAGGTCGCGCAGGAACTGGGCGCGGCGCCGTCGGCGCTCGGCTTCCGTCTGCGGAGCGTCCGCGCTCCGCGGTACGCCGGGTATCTCCGGCCTTCTCGAAGCGCCCGGTGTCTCCGGCGCGTTCGAGGCGTACCTCGGGCTCGGCTGCTTGTGTGTCCCCGGCGGTGTGCGCGGCGACGGATTCTTGCGGGTTTCCCGGTCAGGCATAGGTTCACCACCCCAGTCCGTCCCTCCCACCTTCCCCCGGACCGGCGGTTTGACGCCAGTGAGCCGGCGAAGCGGGTGGCCCGGGGCTTGCCCCGTCCGGGGGGATCCGGCTCCAGCGGGCCCGGTTACTGTTGTCGCCATGCGTCTCCACGTCGTCGACCACCCCTTGGTCGCCCACAAGCTCACCGCGCTGCGCGACCAGCGCACCGACTCCGCGACCTTCCGCCGTCTCGCCGACGAGCTGGTCACCCTGCTCGCCTACGAGGCCACGCGCGACGTGCGCACCGAGCAGGTCGACATCACGACGCCGGTCGCCGGGACCACGGGCGTCAAGCTGTCCCACCCGCGTCCGCTGGTGGTGCCGATCCTGCGGGCCGGCCTCGGCATGCTGGACGGCATGATGCGGCTGCTGCCGACCGCCGAGGTGGGCTTCCTCGGCATGATCCGCAACGAGGAGACGCTGGAGGCCTCCACGTACGCCACGCGCATGCCGGAGGACCTCTCCGGGCGCCAGGTGTACGTCCTGGACCCGATGCTCGCCACCGGCGGCACCCTGGTCGCGGCGATCCGGGAGCTGATCGGGCGCGGCGCCGACGATGTGACGGCCGTGGTGCTGCTGGCCGCCCCGGAGGGCGTCGAGGTCATGGAGCGCGAGCTGGCGGGCACCCCGGTGACGGTCGTGACGGCCTCCGTCGACGACCACCTCAACGAGAACGGCTACATCGTCCCGGGCCTGGGCGACGCGGGGGACCGGCTGTACGGGGCGGCCGAGTAGGACCGCGCCTTCGTTCCCGTACCGTTTCCGCGCGATTCCGTACGGTTCTGGACGGCTTGTTCCGTGCGGTTTCGGTTCGTGTGTTTCGGTACGACGCTCAGCAGGTCTTCTTCGACGAGGTGGACGCCGGCTGGGGCTCGGCCAGTTTGGCCAGGGCCTTGTCGGCGTCCTTCTTCGTGGTGAGGGTCTTGAAGCCGTTGCCGAGGACGAGGTCGATGTCCGTGCCCTTGCGGGCGGCGTCGGTGCGGCGCTCGGCCGTGCCGAGCTGGGTGGCCAGGACGGGCAGCGAGGTGTTCAGGGAGGACGCGGGGCCGAGCAGCATCCCGGTGCCCTTGACCTTCTTGTCGTACTCCTTGGTCGCGTTGCCCACGTCGCCGATCTTGAAGCCGCGCTTCTTCAGCTCGTCGGCGGTCTGTTTGGCCAGGCCGCTGCGGGACGTCGCGTTGAACACGTTGACGGTGATCCGGCGCGGCTCGGGCACGGCGGCACCGGCGGACGCCGAGGGGGTGGCCCGGGTGCCGCAGTCGGCCTTGGAGCCGGCCGCGGCGGCCTTCTTGCCGCCGCCGGTGAAGACGTCGATGAGCTGCAGGGTGCCCCAGCCGATCAGGCCGAGCGCTGCCGCGGAGGCGACCGCCGCGAGGGCGAGCCTGCCGCGCCGCCGGGATCGGCGCATCCGGGGGTATTTGTCTCCCGTGATCCGGTACTTGCCGCCCATGCCGGGGGGAGTCAGCATGCTCATGGGCGCAGCGTAGTGCGCCCGGGCTGCGATTCCTACTAGATGATCATCGGACGCGGCGCGGTCCAACCCGAAAGGGCCAACCCATATCGAGGCAAGCCATACCGAGCCGAGACCAGCTCACCCGCACCCATCCGACCCATGCCGAACCGACCCGTCACCGGGCGGGTCGTCGCTGGGGCGGGGCGCCGGTCGCGTCCGTCGGTTACGTCCGCCGTCGGTCGCGGTCGCGTTCGCCGGTCGGGCTCGTCAGTCGAGTTCGAGCACGCGCGCGTGGAGTACCTGGCGCTGCTGGAGCGCCGCCCGGACCGCGCGGTGCAGGCCGTCCTCCAGATAGAGGTCGCCCTGCCATTTCACGACATGCGCGAAGAGGTCGCCGTAGAAGGTCGAGTCCTCGGCGAGCAGGGTTTCCAGGTCGAGCTGGCCCTTGGTCGTCACGAGCTGATCGAGGCGGACCGGGCGCGGCGCGACGTCCGCCCACTGCCGGGTGCTTTCCCGGCCGTGGTCGGGGTACGGCCGGCCGTTTCCGATGCGCTTGAAGATCACACGGAAAGCCTACCGGGCGAGCCTCGCCGGGCGCAGCCTCCCGGCTCGGCTCGCGCGAGCACGTGTCGATGGTTTCTGGTCAATATCGGTCGAAGGGGGGTGTGCGATCCGGGCGCCGGCACCTGTGCGAGGCCGGTGCCGACGGACGCCGATGCCCGGCGGAGACGGTGGATCCGCCTCCGCCGAACGGTCAGCGGCTGCCTCGCTCCTTCGGGGGCAGTGGCGGTTTTCCGTCCTTCAGCCGTGGTTTGGGTGTGTTGCGTGCGGCCTCGGCGCGCAGCAGCGCGCGCAGGATCGCGTACGGGTCGGTGGGCATGGTGGTGTTCCTCCCGTCGTGCCGGGACGACGTGCTCAGACCTCGCGCTGAGACGTCGTGCTGACCTGCCTTGCTCGGGGCGGGCTCGGTCAGCAGCGCAGGACGACGGTGTGCAGGGCAGCGTGCGGGGCCCACGGGGCGTACGGCGGTTTCGGCGGCGCCGGGTGCGGGAGGCCCCGCGGCGCGGCGGGTGCCGGGCCGGGGCGGGGTGCGCGGCGCGGGGAAACGGCGGGGCGGTGGGCGTCGTGGGCCGGTGGCCGCGGGGCCGTGTCGAGGACGTCGTACTCGACGATCTCCATGGCGGCGACCGGCGGCGCGGACCCTTCGGCGGGCCCGCCCGGCACCAGGACGGCGAGCAGCAGCACGAGCACCCGTAGCCAGGCGCGGCTCCGGGGAAGGCCTCGTGCGGTGCTCATGGGAGGTCATCTCCCCGTGCAGCGCCGGATGTTCAGCACACTGGAAGCCAGAACCGCCCGTTCGGTGGATCGGCCGCTACGGCTGGATCGGCCGCTACGGCGTCCCGGTGGCCTTCGACGCCTTCGCTGCCTTCGCCGCCGCCTTCATCTCCTGCTTGTGCGCCCGCACCTTGGTCAGCGACTCGGGCCCGGTGATGTCGGCGACGGAGCGGAACGACTTCGGTTCGCCGTAGGATCCGGCGGCCTCCCGCCAGCCCTCGGGACACACGCCGAGTTGCTTGCCCAGCAGGGCCAGGAAGATCTGCGCCTTCTGCTTGCCGAAACCGGGCAGGTCCTGGAGGCGTCGCAGCAGTTCCCGGCCGTCGTCGACTCCCTTCCAGACCAGTTCGGCCCGGCCGTCGTAGTGCTCGACGAGGTACTGGCACAGCTGCTGGATCCGTTTCGCCATGGATCCCGGGTAGCGGTGCACGGCCGGCTTCTCGGACAGGAGTGCGGCGAACGCCTCCGGGTCCTGTGCGGCGATCTCGTGCGCGTCCAGGTCGTCGGCGCCGAGCCGGTCCGCGATGGTGCGGGGGCCCTTGAACGCCCACTCCATCGGAACCTGCTGGTCCAGCAGCATCCCCACGAGCGCGGCGAGCGGGGAGCGCCCGAGCAGTGCGTCGGCCTCCGGGTCCTGGGCGAGGTGAAGAGTGACGTCCATGCCCCGATCATGCCTCCTGAGGCCTCGCATCGCTCCTCGGTACGGCTCCGGTCCGGCCGCGACGGGCCGGTTCCACGCCCAACTGGCTTTCGTCGGGCGGCGGTAGCCTGCCCTGGTGACGCCTGACGAGCTGGTCGCCCACTACGGCCTGGAGCCCATCCCGCGCGAGGGCGGGCTGTTCCGGCGGACCTGGGCGGGGCCCGAGCGGCCGGACGGGCGGCCCGAGGGCTCCGCGATCGTCGCGCTGCTCACCGCCGCGCCCGGCGACTTCTCGGCCCTGCACCGGCTGCCCACCGACGAGATCTGGCACTTCTACCTCGGCGACCCGCTGGACCTGCTGCTTCTCGCCCCGGACGGCACCTCGCGCACCCCCGTCCTGGGCCCGGACCTCCTCGCCGGCCAGCACGTCCAGCTCACCGTCCCGGCGGGCACCTGGATGGGCGGCCGGGTCGCGGCGGGCGGGGAGTGGGCCTTCTTCGGCTGCACGATGGCACCAGGATTCACCTACGAGGGCTACGAGCACGGGGACGCGGCTACGCTGTCGGCGCGTTATCCGGCGCGGGCGGACCGGATCGCGGGACTGTGCCGTCCATGAGCCGCCGCCGAGTTCCCAGCGCCCGCCGAAGAGTTCCCCTCGCCCGCCGGACAGCCCCATGACAGCGGGCCTCCTGGAGGGCCAGGTCGCCCTGGTCACCGGTGCCGGCGGCGGCATCGGGCGGGGCATCGCGCTGCGGTTCGCGGACCGGGGCGCGGCGGTCGCCGTGCACTGCCGTACCGGAGTTCGGGCGGCGCGGGAGGTGGCCGGGCGGGTACGGGACTCGGGCGGGCGGGCCGTCGTACTGGAGGCGGACCTCACCGACGAGGACGCGTGTCGGCGGCTGGTGCGGGAGGCCGCCGAATGGGGCGGCGGGCGGCTGACGGCGCTGGTCAACAACGCGGGCGTACAGCCCACGCGGCCGCTGCCCGGGATGACGGCGGCCGAGTGGCGGGCGGTCGTGGACACCAACCTGTCCAGCGTCTTCGCCTGCACCCAGGCGGCGGCGGAGGTCATGCGGGAGCAAGGCGGCGGCAGCGTCACCCACATCGCGTCGATCGAGGCGGGCCACCCGGCGCCGGACCACTCGCACTACTCCGCCTCCAAGGCGGCCGTCGTCGCGCACGCCCGGGCGGCGGCCCTGGAATACGGTCCCCACGGCATCCGCGTCAACACGGTCTCGCCCGGACTGATCGACCGGGACGGGCTGGCGCGGGCCTGGCCGGACGGGGTGCGACGGTGGCAGGACGCGGCGCCGCTGGGACGGCTGGGGCGGCCGGAGGACGTCGGTGACGCCTGTGTGTTCCTGGCCTCGCCGCTCGCGTCCTGGATCACCGGGCACGACCTGGTCGTGGACGGCGGGGTGTCGGCGCGTCCGACATGGTGAGCGGCGGTGCGGTGAGCGTTGCGGAGCTCGCGTCCGTACGTATCCGGAAGGCCGAAGTCCACAGACGGAGAAGTGACGTGGAGCGTGACGGTGAGCTCAGGGCGGGACGACGACGCCGACAACTACAAGGCCTGGTGCTGCTGGGCACCGTGCTGGTCCTGCTCGTCCTCGGCGGCGCGGGAACCGCGTCGGCGCACGCCGCCCTCCGCGCCAGTGACCCCAAGGACGGAGCCGTCCTCAAGTCCGCTCCCCGCGACATCTCACTGACCTTCACCGAGTCGGTCGGTCTGATCAAGGACTCCTTCCGGGTCATCGGCCCCGACAACCAGCAGCTGGACATCAAGGACGCGCGGAACGCGCCGGACGGCGCCGACGCGGTCCGGGTGACTCTGCCCCCGAAGCTCGGCGAGGGCACCTATGTGGTGGCCTGGCGGGTGGTGTCCGCCGACAGCCACCCGATCTCGGGCGCCTTCACCTTCTCCGTCGGCAAACCCTCCCCGAACCCGCCGGTCCTCGACGCAGGCCCGGTCGAGGACCCGGCGACCGCCGGTCTCTACAACATCGTCCGCTACCTCGCCTACCTCGCTGCCGCCCTGCTCCTCGGTACCGCGGTCTTCATGACCGTGTGCCGCCCGCCGGACACCGGCCCGCTGCGCAGGCCCCTGTGGGTGGGCTTCTGGACCCTGCTCGCCACCACCGTCCTCCTCTTCGCCCTGCGCGCCCCCTACGAGGCGGGCGTGGGCCCGGCGTCCGCCTTCGACGTCGACGCCCTGCAAGGCACGGTGACGACCCGCTACGGCACGGTGCTGCTGGTCCGCCTGGCCCTGCTGCCCCTGGCCGCGTTCTTCGTCGTACGGCTGCTGCGGGGCACCGAGTGGTCGCGCGTCCTGCTCGGGGCGGGGGCCGCGCTCTGTGTGGGCCTCGCGCTGACCTGGGCGGCCGCCGAACACGCCTCCGCCGGGATCCAGGTGCCGGTGGCGATGACGTCGGCGGTGCTGCACGTGCTGGCGATGGCGGTGTGGCTGGGCGGCCTCGCGGCCCTGCTCCTCACCCTGTACCGCTCGTCCGCGGCCCCGGCCCGGATGGTCGCCCGCTACTCCCGGCTCGCCTTCGCCTCGGTGGCCGTCCTCGTCGTCACCGGCGTCTACCAGTCCTGGCGCGGCCTCGGCTCCTGGAGCGCGCTCACCGACACCGCGTACGGGCGCGCCCTCACCTTCAAACTGCTCGCGGTGGCGCTGCTGTTGACGGTCGCCGCGCTGTCCCGGCAGTGGACCGCCCGGCTGGCGGAGGCGGAGGCCACCGCCGAGACGCCGGTGAAGGTGCCGGCGGAGGTCGAGTCGGAGGCGGTCGTACGGGAGCGGGTGCCGGAGCCGGTGGGAGGACCGGCGGGGCCCGCCGGGGAAGACCCGGCGCCCGAGGCGGAGCCCGTCGACCCGCCCGCCTCCGAGGACCCCGGCCGGCGTCGGCTGCGGCGTTCCGTGCTGGTGGAGGTCGCCATCGGTGTCGTGGTGCTGGTGCTCTCGACGGTGCTCTCCAGCACCCTCCCCGGCCGCGCGGTCGCCGAGGCGAAGCAGACCGAGCAGTCGGCGCAGTCGGGCGGGATCCCCGTCGCGTCCGTCGCCATCGTCCCCTTCGACACCGGCACGCCCCGCGGCTACGGCAAGGCGCAGATCACCCTCCTGCCGGGCAGCGCGGGCGACTACTCGGTCGAAGCCGTGGTCTACGGTCCCGACGGCGGCCTGTCCAGCGTCCCGGAACTGCGCCTCTCCTTCACGTTCCCCGCCCAGGACATCGGCCCCATCGACGCCAAACTCACCAACAAGGGCGGCTACTGGGGCACCGATTCACTCAAGCTCCCCATCCCCGGTGACTGGATGATGAAGGTGACGGTCCGGATCTCGGACATCGATCAGGTGAGCGAGGAGCAGAAGGTGCGCATCAACGGCTGAGGGTCAGCGGGCGAGCAGGCCGGACATGGTCTCGGCGGCCCGGACGGCGGCGTCGCCGCAGCAGTTGTTGAACAGGACGTGGAGCTGGTCCACCCGCTCGGCGAGGGCCCGTAAGCGCGGTGCCCACTGGGCGAGTTCGGCGGCCGAGTAGTCGTGCCGGAAGCGGTCCTCCTTGCTGCCGGTTCCCCAGGCGGCGCTGCGGCCATGGAACCGCACGACGGACAGACGCGGTGTGGTGACCGGCGTGACGGGCCGCAGGGAGGACGCGAGGGTCTGCGCCATGTCGACGGCGACCGCCGTGAAGCCGTGACGGGACAGCAGGTCGCGGGTCGTCTCCGTCCGTTCCTCGTCCGCCCACCAGCGCGGATGCCGGAACTCCACGGCGACCGGCCAGCCGGCCGTCCGTCGCGCGCACTCCCGCAAGAACGCCTCCGCCCGGGCCCCGGGCACGAACCACGGCGGGAACTGGAACAGGACGGCACCGAGCCGCCCCGCGGCCCTCAGCGGCTCGATCCCGGCGGTGAACCGCGCCCACACCGCGTCCAGCACCGCCGGGTCCCCGGCGTCGGGCGGCAGCCCGTCCGGCATCACCGCGGCCCGTGTCGGATGCCCGGTGA
The DNA here is from genome assembly GCF_040612855.1 of Streptomyces sp. NPDC006332. NCBI lineage: Bacteria > Bacillati > Actinomycetota > Actinomycetes > Kitasatosporales > Streptomycetaceae > Streptomyces > Streptomyces sp. NPDC006332. The sequence continues at coordinate 66,416 of NZ_JBEXRA010000004.1, read as the reverse complement.
GCAGGGAGAACGCCTTCACGTCGAACACGAACCCGTCCGGCGTCCGCTCCACCCACAGCCGGCTGTTCCGTTCGCCGGGCAGGGCGTAGTAGCTCGCGTCGACCTCGACGACCGGGAAACGCCCGGCGTAGTACCTCAGCCGTCCCTCGGCGTCCCGCCGTCCGGCCGGATACCAGCCGCTGCCCACCAGGGCACGGTCGGTCCAGGAACAGGTGCCGATCAGCAACTCACCCATGCGGCAGCGGCTACCCGCCCCCCGGGCAGGGACGCACCGCGGCTCACAACCGGCGTGGCAGCACCGGCTTGTCAGTCAGCGCCGGCGGGTCAGCACCGGCTCGTCAGGACTGGTACGGCTGCTGCTGGTGCGGCTGCCCCTGCTGTCCCTGGCCGCCGTACCCGGCGGTGCCCTGCGCCAGCAACTGCTCCGCCTGCTCCTTGGTGATCTTCTGCTCCGCCCCGCAGAACGTGCACTGGGTGGTGTGCTTGGTCGAGATGGGGAACAGCGGCACGAAGAACAGGCTGAACTTCGTCACCCGCTTCCTGAGCGCGTGAGCGGACGGATTCCCGCACTGTCCGCACACGAGCGTCAGTATCGCGAGCTGGTACAGATACCCCTTGGTGCCGAAGATGATCACGTCGCTGATCCTTTCCGAGCCGTCGACCTCCGACGCAGTGCCGGTCTGGCCGACGGTACAACGCCGCGAGCGGGTGTCAGCCTGGATCGACGGTCTGCTCCGCCCAGATCGTCTTGCCCTTGGCGGTCTGGCGGGTGCCCCAGCCCCGGCTCAGCTGGGCGACCAGGAGCAGACCACGGCCGCCCTCGTCGTAGGTGCGGGCACGACGCATGTGGGGTGCCGTGCTGCTGGCGTCCGAAACCTCGCAGATGAGGCTCGTGTCGTGGATGAGACGCAACTGGATGGGCGGTTCCGCGTGCCGGACGGCGTTGGTGACCAGTTCGCTGACGATCAGTTCGGTGACGAAGGACGCGTCGGTCAGGCCCCAGGTGTCCAGCTGGCACAGGGCGTTCTTGCGGGCGTTGGCGACGGCGGCGGGGTCGGGGTCCACGTCCCACGCGGCGACCCGGTCGGCCTTGAGCGCCCGGGTGCGGGCGACGAGCAGGGCCACGTCGTCGGCGGGCTGCTCGGGGAGCACGTCGGAGAGCACCCGGTCGCACAGCACGTCCAGGGAGCCCACGGGCCGGGCGAGGGCCTGACCCAGCCGGGACAGACCGTCGTCGATGTCACGGTCACGGTCACGTGAGTCGATCAGGCCGTCGGTGTAGAGAGCCAGCAGACTGCCCTCGGGCAGCTCCGTCTCCGTCGACTCGAAGGGCAGCCCGCCCAGGCCCAGTGGGGGTCCGGCGGGAACGTCGAGCAGTTCGACGGTGCCCTCCGGGCTCACCACGACCGGGGGCGGGTGCCCGGCCCGGGCCAGCGCACAACGACGGGAGACGGGGTCGTACACGGCGTACAGACAGGTCGCCCCGACGTCTCCGGAGATCTCCCCGTCCCCCGCGGGCCGTCGCGCGCCCTCCGCCTCCATGGCGAGGCGGCCCACCAGGTCGTCGAGGTGGGTGAGCAGCTCGTCGGGGGGCAGATCGATGTCGGCCAGGGTCCGTACGGCCGTCCGCAGCCGACCCATGGTCGCGGCGGCACGGACGCCGTGGCCCACCACGTCGCCCACCACCAGCGCGACCCTGGCCCCGGACAGGGGGATCACGTCGAACCAGTCGCCGCCCACCCCGGCCCGGGCGCCGGCCGGCAGATAGCGGGAGGCGACCTCCACCGCGCTCTGCTCGGGCAGCCGCTGCGGAAGCAGGCTGTGCTGGAGGGCGACCGCGGTGCGGCGCTCGCGGGTGTAGCGGCGGGCGTTGTCGATGCAGACCGCCGCCCGGGCCGCCAGTTCCTCGGCCAGCACCAGGTCGTCCGCCTGGAACGGGTCGGGGTGCCGGTGCCGGGCGAAGACCACGATGCCCAGCGTGGCTCCGCGCGCCGACAAGGGCACGGTGATCGCCGAGTGGAAGCCGAAGTCGCGGATCCGGGAGGACCGGACGGGGTGCTGGGCCACCCAGTCGACGATCGCGCGCTCGTCCATCTGATACAGCACGGCCCGCCCCGCCCGCACGCTCTCCACCGCCGGGGAATGCTCCGGATACTCCTCCACCTCACCCGGTGCCACGACCGCCTCGGGGACCCCCGGGTACACGGACTGGTGGGCGATGCGCCGCAGCGTGATGCTGCCGTGCGCCGTGAGCGCCTCCGCCGGCCAGTCGGGCAGGGTGTCCAAAGACGTCAGGAGATCGACGCTGACGAAGTCCGCGAGTTCCGGAACCACCACGTCCGCCAGCTCCTGCGCGGTCCGCGTCACATCCAGCGTGCGACCGATGCGGGCGGTCGCCTCGGCGATCAGCTGGAGGCGTGTGCGGGCCCAGTGCTGCTCCGACATGTCGTGCCCGGCGGAAGCCACGCCCAGGACGCGGCCGTCCGGATCCTGCAAGCGGTAGAGGTGGACCGACCAGGCGTGCTCACGGGTTTCGCCGGGCGCCCGGGAACGGTTCTCGACGTACTGCGGCTCACCGGTCTCCAGGGCCAGCCGCATCGCCCGCTCGGCCTTCTCCGCCGCCGGGTCGTCGGCGAGTACGTCCGTCAGCCGCAGCCCGCGCATGTCGTCGTCGCTCAGGCCCAGCGCGTCCTGCCCCAACCGGCTGGACCGGCGGAAACGCAGATCCGTGTCGTACACCGAGATCGCGCAGCACGGCGAGTCGTGGAAGCCATGCCGGACGAGGGCGTCGTCGCTGTGCGGGTAGGGGTGCGGGGGCTGGGCGGCGGTGGTGGTGTCAGCTTCGGCTTCGGCCATTGCTACGGCTTCGGCGTCGGCCTTGTCCGTTTCGGTTGCCCCGAAACCGGCCGCCGCTACGGCCCCGGCGGAGACCAGCAGCCAGTTCCCTGCCGACGCGGATCCGTCCTCCGGCTCCCTGTGATGCGCCAGGACCCTGGCGTCCAGGCGGTGGCCACCACGGTGCCGCAGGGCGAGCGTGCCGTGCCACCTCGGCAGTGCGGAGAGCGCCGCGAACTCGCCCGCTGCGGGCTCCTCGGCGAGCAGGGACGCCGCCGACCGTCCCAGGACCTGCGCCGGTGTGTACCCGAGCAGACGCTCGGCCCCCTCGTTCCAGCCGGTCACGGTGCCGTGGTCGTCGACGACGGCGCGCGCGGTGAGCACCTTGCCGACGGCGTCTCGGACGGAACGCGTTCCGTGGTCCTCGGCGACACGCCGCTTCATGGCCTCTCATCTCACTCCCGCCGCGTTCTCCACCGGGCGGAGCCCCGCTCCAGCCCAGGGCGCGTGCCGCCGCGGCGTTCGAGTGCACGCCACACACCCGCTGAGTTCCGTCTCTTTTGGTACTGATTACCCCATACCACCCTCAGTAGCAGCGAAACGGCTGATCGAGCAGGTGTCGATGAGCCGTTCCCCTCCGGGCCGCTGGGACGATTCGGGCATGACGACCGGGGCAGGCGCCACGCGGAACTCGGCGACGGCGCGACTGGTGCTTCTGACACTCGCGGCGGGGCAGTTCCTGATGGCGCTCGACAGCTCCGTCATGAACGTCTCGATCGCGACGGTCGCCGACGACGTGGGCACGACGGTGACGGGCATCCAGGGCGCCATCACCGCCTACACCCTCGTGATGGCCATGTTCATGATTCCCGGAGGCAAGATCGGGGCGCTGCTCGGCCGCAGACGGACGTTCATGATCGGCTGCGGCGTCTACGGCTGCGGGTCCCTGGTGACCGCGCTCGCACCGAACCTGCCCGTACTGCTGCTCGGCTGGGCCTTGCTCGAAGGGATCGGCGCGTCCCTCATCCTGCCCGCGATCGTGGCCCTCGTGGCACGCAACTTCGCCCCGGAGCGCCGTCCCACCGCCTACGGGCTCGTGGCCGCCGCCGGGGCCGTGGCGATCGCGGTCGGCCCGCTGATCGGCGGTGTCGCGACGACGTACTTCTCCTGGCGCTGGGTCTTCGCCGGTGAGGTCGTGGTGGTGGTCGGCATCCTGCTGCTCGCCCGCCGTATCGCGGACGCGCCGATCGGCGAACGCCGGCGGGTCGATCTCGTCGGGGCCGTGCTCTCCGCACTCGGGCTCGGGATCTTCGTCTACGGAGTACTCCGCTCCGACGAGTGGGGCTGGTTCCAGCCCAAGCCCGACGCCCCTTCGTGGCTCGGCGTCTCGCTGGTCGTGTGGCTGATGCTGGCAGGCCTGGCGCTGATCTGGCTCTACCTGCGCTGGGAGGCCCGCATGGTGCGGCGGGGCAGGGAGCCGCTCGTCGACCCGGCCATCCTGCACAACCGGCAGCTCACCGGTGGGCTGACGATGTTCTTCTTCCAGTACCTGGTGCAGATGGGGGTCTTCTTCGTCGTACCGCTCTATCTGTCGGTCGCCTTGGGCCTGTCGGCGCTCATGACGGGCGCCCGCATTCTGCCGCTCTCCCTGACCCTGCTGGCGGCCGCGATCCTGATCCCCCGCTTCTTCCCGGACGTCTCCCCGCGCCGGGTCGTGCGGCTGGGCATCCTCGCGTTGCTCGCCGGCGCGGTGGTCCTGATGGCCGCGCTGGACGAGGACGCCGGGGCGGAGGTCGTCACCGTCCCCCTCCTGCTGATCGGGCTCGGCATGGGCGCGCTGGCGTCCCAACTCGGGTCGGTCACCGTGTCCGCGGTGCCGGAAGCGCGGAGCGCGGAGGTCGGCGGTGTGCAGAACGCCGTGACCAACCTGGGCGCCTCGATCGGTACCGCGCTCGCCGGGTCGATCCTGATCGCCTCCCTCACGACCTCCTTCCTGACCAGCGTCGACCAGAACGACGCGGTCCCGGCCGACGTCAAGAGCCGGGCGAGTGTCGAACTGCAGAGCGGCGTGCCGTTCCTGTCGGACGCACAGCTCGAGTCCGCCCTCGACGACGCGGGCACCAGCCCGGAGGTGACCCGGGCGGCACTCGACGCGAACGACGCCGCCAGACTCGACGGGCTGCGTGCCGCGCTGGCCGTCCTCGCGCTCACCGCTCTCCTCGCGCTGTTTTTCACCCACCGGATCCCCACGACCCAGCCCCGCGGATCGGAGCCCTGACGACTCAGCGCTCCGACGCCACGCCCCTAGGAACGGGAACCGGCGGCGCTCACCGGGGCCTTTGGTGCTTGCGGTCCCGGCGGCGCCGCACGGTGACGGCGCAGGCGAGGATGCCGAGGGCCCAGGCGATCAGGAGGGCTCCCCACAACGGCATGGTCACCAGGGGGATCAGCAGGCGGATCTCCGTGCGCGCGCTGTTCTCGAAGATGAAGATCAGAGCGATCGCGGTGATCAGGAGGAACGGCATGACGCGGCGGACACCCGGCCGGGAGAAGAAGGGCGTGCGCTGCTTGTGCTGCTGGGGTTCTGTGCCGGTCGGAGCCATCGGACATCTCCATCGCCTCTGCCCCCTTCCCCCCTGCATCCAGCGTCCTCTCCCCGCACCCGACCCGCGACTTCCCGCACCCGTGCCCCGACCGAAGCAGCCGCAGCCCCGCCCCGGGGGAGCACGGCGACCTCACCGAGCGGGCCCGGCGTCCGGATGCTGCCCCGAGCGGATTGTGCAACCGTGGGGACAGGGCCAGGCAGGCCGGCAGGCAGGTCCGGCTCGGGGCGGACGCCCCGCGGGCCCGCTCCACGCAGGAGGTGCCGTCATGGCTGACCTGGTCGGCGGGAGAAGTCCGAAGGAGCGGGCGGCACGGGGACGGGCCGCCAGGGCGGACGCACCTCGCTCCGCGCACGCGGACTACCAGCCCACGGCGAAGCGACCGGACCCGGTGGACACCCTCGAGGCACAGTCGGCGGCCCGGGTGCCGGAACTCGTGCCCATCCGCTACGGCCGGATGCTGGAGTCGCCCTTCCGCTTCTACCGCGGTGCCGCCGCCCTCATGGCCGGCGACCTGGCCGACACCCCTCGCTCGGGCATCACGGCCCAACTGTGCGGGGACGCACACCTGTTGAACTTCCGGCTGCTCGCATCGCCCGAACGACACCTGGTGTTCGACATCAATGACTTCGACGAGACGCTGCCCGGCCCCTGGGAGTGGGACGTCAAGCGACTCGCCACCAGCCTGGTGATCGCCGGACGCGAGAACGGCTTCACGGACGCCGAACGGGCCGCCGTGGTGCGGGCCGCCGTCCGGTCCTACCGGGAGCGGATGCGCCACTTCGCCGGGCTCGGCAACCTCGCCGTCTGGTACACCCAGGCCGACATGGACGTACTGCGGGAACTGGCGGACCGGAGGCTGGGGGCGCGGGGGCGGGAGCGTACCCGGCGGGCCATGGCCAAGGCGCGCGGTCGCGACAGCCTCCAGGCCTTCGAGAAGCTCACCCGGGTGGTCGACGGGCAGCGCCGGATCACCCCCGACCCGCCCCTGATCATGCCCCTGCAGAACCTCCTGCCCGGCGTCCAGCGCGACGCGCTGGAAGACCAACTGCGTGCGCTGATCGAGAGGTACAGCGAGAGCCTGCAGTCCGACCGGCGCCATCTGCTGCGTCAGTACCGGCTGGTCGACATGGCCCGCAAGGTCGTCGGCGTGGGCAGCGTCGGTACTCGCTGCTGGATCGTCCTGCTGCTCGGCAGGGACGACGAGGATCCGCTGCTGCTCCAGGCCAAGGAGGCCGACCTGTCGGTGCTGGCCCCGCACGTGGGGGCGAGTGCCTACGACAACCAGGGCCAACGCGTCGTCGCCGGACAGCGCCTCATGCAGGCCACCAGCGACATCTTCCTCGGCTGGGAACGCGTGGTCGGTATCGACGGACGCCAACGTGACTTCTACGTCCGCCAGTTGCGGGACTGGAAGGGCATCGCCGAACCCCAGACCATGGCCCCCAAGGGCATGCGCGCCTTCGGGGAACTCTGCGGCGCCACCCTCGCCCGAGCCCACGCCCGCTCGGGGGACCGCGTCGCCATCGCCGCGTACCTCGGCGCCGGCGACACCTTCGACCGCGCGCTCACCCACTTCGCCGAGAGCTACGCCGATCAGAACGAGCGCGACCACCAGGCCCTCACCGACGCGGTGCGCACCGGACGAATCCCCGCACAGAGCGCATAACACGCACAGCGCACCGCGACGCACAGGACCTGCGACGCACAGGACCTGCGACGCACAGGACCTGCGACGACTGTCCCGCCCGCCAGGCACGGCCTCAGGCTCAGGAGGACGACGATGACCGACAACCTGTATCTGGCCTATGACTATCCGCTTCTGGGCGCGTTCTGGACGATGATGTGGGTCTTCCTGTGGATCCTGTGGATCATCCTGCTGTTCCGGGTCATCGGCGACATCTTCCGCGACGACTCGCTGAGCGGCTGGGCGAAGACGGGGTGGACCTTCTTCGTGATCGTCCTGCCGTACCTCGGAGTCTTCGTGTACCTCGTCGCCCGCGGACGTGGGATGGGCAAGCGCGACCAGGAACACGCCAAGGCCCAGCAGGAGGCGATCGACGCGTACATCCGGCAGACGGCCGCCGGAGGCGCGGGCACGGGCGGCCACGCCGACGAGCTGGCCAAGCTCTCCGAGCTGAGGAACAAGGGCGACATCACCGACGAGGAGTTCCAGCACGCCAAGCGGAAGGTACTGACGTCCTGAGCGGAAGCCCGAGGGCTGGGGCCTGGTTGAGCGGTCCTCGGCTCAGGCGAGGTCGAGGAGGTCCTCCCGGGTGAGGGCGATCGACCCGGCGGCGGTGTTCTCCTCCAGGTGGGCGAGGGAGCCGGTGCCCGGGATGGCCAGGGTGACGGGTGAGGAGGCGAGCAGCCAGGCCAGGGCGATCTGGGGGATCGTGGCGTCGTGCCGCTCCGCGACCTTGGCCAGGCGGTCGTCCGTGAGGTCGCTGATGCCGCCGCCCAGCGGGAAGTACGGCACGAAGGCGATCCCGGCCTCCTCGCAGGCGGCCAGGAGCCGGGCGTCGTCGCGCTTGCCGGTGTGGAAGTGGTTCTGGACCGCCACGACGGGCGCGATCGCACGGGCCTCGGCGAGATGGCCGGAGTCGACGTGGCTGAGGCCGAGGTGGCGGATCAGGCCCTCCTCCCGCATCGCGGCCAGCACCTCGAAGCGTTCGCCGACGGACTCGCCGCGCGGCGGCGGCTCGATGCCCCCGATGCGCAGGTAGACCAGGTCGAGGCGGTCCACGCCGAGCTCTTCGAGGTTCTCCTCGACCAGCGACCGCAGTCCCGCCGCGTCGGTGGGCGCGGCCAGGCCACCGTCGGGGGTGCGGACCGGGCCGACCTTCGTGGCGATGACCAGGTCGGCCGGGTAGGGGTGGAGGGCCTCACGGATCAGGGTGTTGGCCCGGACGGTGCCGTCGCCGCTGGCGTAGAAGGCGGCGGTGTCGATGTGGTTGACGCCCAGCTCGACGGCGCGGCGCAGGACGGCGCGACCGGTCTCGGGGTCGCGGGGCGGGCCGTGGAAGGCGTTCGTGGGCAGGCGCATGGCCCCGAAGCCGATCCGGTTGATCAGAAGGTCGCCACCAAGGCGGAAGTCGTTGCTCATGCACTCAGCCTGAACGCCGGGGCGCTGCGGCCGCGAACCCGTGGCAGCTTGCTGCCATCGGGCAGAATGGCGGCGTGGCAGAGACCCTGACGCTCCGCGGCGACCTGGAGTTCATCGCTCGTACCGAGCGGCTGTTCTCCTCGGTGCGGGAGGAGTTCGTCTGCGCCGCCCGCGATCTCGACACCTGGCCGCGTCCCGACGCCCGGCGGGCCACCCGCGACCGGCTGCGGAGCAGCGGCACGCACCGCATCCGCAAGCTGTACAGCCCGGCCGCGCTGGCCGACGAGCGCGGCCGCGAGCATCTGCGCGAACTCGCCGACCACGGCGCCTCGGTACGGATCGCCGCCACCGCCCTCCCCCACGAGACGATCCTCATCGACCGCCGCTTCGCCGTCCTCGCCGGCCTGCCCGCCCCCGGCGGCCGCGAGTACACCCTGACCACCGCACCCACCCTGGTCGGCGGCGTGTACGCGCTGTTCGAAGCCGCCTGGGAAACCGCCACCGACCTCAAGACCTTCCTCCGCGGCGAGCAGCCCCGGCTCGATGCCGGGAGCCGGACGGTCCTGCGCGCACTGGGATCGGGCGCCACCGACGAGGCGGCAGCCCGCCAGCTCGGCATGTCCCTGCGGACCTACCGTCGCCGCGTCGCCGAACTGCTCGACACCCTGGACGCGGGTTCGCGCTTCCAGGCCGGGGTACGCGCCGGCGAACTGGGCCTGAACGGCTGAATGGGCGGCGGTCGGCTCCCCCGAGGCACCCACCGACCCGGTTCCGATCCCCACCACGGCCCGCCGGTAGCCTCACCGACCATGACCGTCGCACGCTCCTTCGCCCTCTTCGCCGTCGCCGCCCTCTTCGAGATCGGCGGCGCCTGGCTGGTGTGGCAGGGCATCCGCGAGCACCGGGGATGGATCTGGATCGGCGCCGGTGTGATCGCCCTCGGCCTCTACGGAGTGGTCGCCACCTTCCAGTCCGACGACCACTTCGGACGCATCCTCGCCGCGTACGGCGGGATCTTCGTCGCCGGTTCGATCGCCTGGGGCATGGTCGCCGACGGCTACCGTCCGGACCGCTGGGACGTGTGCGGCGCCCTGATCTGCCTCGCCGGCATGGCCGTCATCATGTACGCGCCCCGCAGCCACTGAGTCCCCGGCGGACGACCACGATCGAGTCCGCGCGGGCATGGTCCAGAGCTGAGTGGTGTGGCCACCCGCACGGAAAGCCGACGGAGACGGAAAACCGAGACCGACATCGTGCCCGGTGAGGCATTGGTGGAGGCTCAAGTCCGGCGCCAGGCGTTGAGCAGTTCCTCGGGGCCGTACACCGCCTGTAGGCCGGAACAACTGACCCCGCTGCGGGAGACCACCACGAGTGGTACCGGCTCGTCGGTGATCGCTGCCCGGTGCTTCTGCAGCGCGGCCAGGTCGTGGCCGTCGAACGCGGAGTTCTCCAGCCACTTGACGGAGCCGAGAAAGAGCAGCTGTTGGGCCACGGGCTGCCGGTCGGCGCCCACCAGGTCGATCTCGACGTCGTTGCTGCGGGTCCAGTACCCGCCGATCGCCGGGGTCGCGGGCAGGGGTCCGTCCGGCAGGAGGCGGGCGAGGGCTTCCCGGACCAGGGGCTCGATCGCGCGGCCACGCCAGCTCGTCCACCGCTCCTTGATCCGGGTCAGTGTGAGATCTCCCCTCATCCGCTCGATCTCCGCCATGTGGGGATCCAGGAAGGCGAGCCAGAACCGCAGGTAAGGATCGGCCACCCGGTAGCGGCGTTCCTTCGACGGCCGCAGGGAGAGCGGCAGCTCGGCTGCTACCACCCGTTTCTCGGTCAGGACATCCGTGGCCCGGGTGAGAGTGGTGTGGGCGATGCCGCCGGCCGCGCGAGCGATGTTGGTGAAGGTTCGCTCCCCGGATCCGATGGCCCGCAGGACCTCTCTGCTCATCGCCTGCGGTGGGAACTCCGCGGCCAGTGAGCGCTCGGCGGAGACCAGCAGCGCCGAGATCGGGTTGTCCAGCGAGTCGCGGAGGAACTCCAGCACATTCGCTCCGGCCCGCCACTCGGCGCAGATCAGGGGGAGACCCCCCGTGATCAGAGCGGCGTCGAACGCGGCCGCCGGGGACAGGCCGAGCATCTCGCCGATGTCGGCCGGATTCAGGGGCCCCACGACCATTTCCCGGCCCCGCTGGTGAAAGGGACGGTCGTAGCTGTTCAGCGCCTCCATCATCGACAGGTCGGACCCGACCAGGAGGAGAAGGACCGGCTTGCGGCTGAGCAGCCGGTCCCAAGCGCGCTGGAGCATGCCCTCGAAGGCGTCCACGCGGTCCATGAGATACGGGACCTCGTCGATGACGATCACGCTCGGGCTGTCCTCGGGAAGGATCTCCGCGAGCAGCCTGAACGCCGCGTTCCATTGCCCCGGAGTCTCCTCGGAGAACAGTCCCCGCTGCGGCAGGGTGGACCTGGCGACGGCGTCGAGGAGCTCCGTCAGTTCGTCCTCCGCCGTGCCGCCCGCCGCAGTGAAGAACAGGTACGGCGTCTCGGTGCGCCGGAGGAACTCCTCGACGAGGCTGGACTTACCGACCCGCCGCCTTCCCCGCATGAGGACGCACTGCCCCGGTTTCGCCGATCCGACGGCATCGTGAACTCCCTGCAAGGTGTTGCCGAGCACGCTCAGTTCACGGTCCCGCCCGATGAAACGACGCATGCAAGCCTCCCGGTGGAGATAGTATCTACAGCGATACTATCTCCACCGATACTCTAGCCGCCGATTGTCATAGCTCTCATTCAAAGGGTTGAAAACGCGCTCGCCGTCCCGCAGGTGGCACATCCTTCGAGGCAGGACGGGTCGAGCACATGAGGCGGCTGAGGGTGCGCACCGCTCGGTCCTTGGCCCCATCAACATACGAAGTGATGGCGCCTTTCGGGTCTGGTCCGTGAGGCGGTTCTGCGCGGCCTGCACAGCTGACCGAACGCGAGGAGCGACACTGCCAAGTGACCTCGGAGGCCCACCTCCTTCATACGGCAGGGCAGATGCGGCTCAGCGCCGCTGGCGGACGCCAGCACAGTAGACAAAGAACCGGACAAGAGCGGCGGCTCAGAGCCGGTCGTCGGCTATGTCAGCTCACTCAGGCTCCAGGTAGTTTATTTCCATTCAGCCCACGAAAGTGTGCAAAATCCTTTCAGTAGGTATCTTGCAATTTGTGGTATACGTTGACACGCCATATCTTTCCGCTTCCCTCTCTACTTCTGCCGCATCAATGTCCTGGTACGCCTCGAGAACCTTTTTCTTGAAGTCGAACGACGAAATAAAGTTGTCTGGCGTGAATTCCGGGCCCCAGAAGGCGGTCAAATATCGCGACTTGCGCGTCAGGTTGATCATGTTGTTATTGTGGCGCACTCGGCCGTGATATATGACATACTCTCCGCAATCTTTCGGGGGGCAGTAGTAATTTCCCTCTTCCTTGTCCCAGGAATACCAGGGGTATCCAAATTGCTCGTCGACTCTACCTCGATCTCTTCTCATGATGTCGATTTCCAAGTGCGCCTCTAGTTCGTCATACTTGGCATTCCTGGGCAGTCTAACTACCTCCTCTGAGACGAATTCTTCTCCGACGTCAAGCTCGGTGCCGGGCCCTTGAAAGTGCCCCGAGCTTATTATTTCCTCCTTGATCTCACGGATGAATCGTTCGGCTTCACTTGCGTCGCCAATCTCCTCTGTGTCGCTTTTCCACCGCTCCATCCCCTCGCCTTTAGCGGAGTAGCTGGCCGATCTCCCCCAGACGGTGAAATCATCGTTGATGAAGTAGACGGGAATACCCCCGTCGTTTTTGGCGTAAAGCTTGAGTGGGATGGTGACATACTTGCCATTGGCGCTTGTTTGCGGTGTACCAAATTCCGTCTTGAGGACAAAGTGGATCGGGGCAGCGGTGGGTTCGTACATGGTCGAGTAAGCAATACTGACGGCCGTCAGTACCGAAGTGAAGGCCACCCCCGTTGCGAACTTCGTCGGATGTGGAGTTCCATGCCAAGACTTTTCGCGAACGAGCAAGAAAATTGCCCATATGGACCAGACGAGAAGTGGAAGAAAAGCGAATAGGTAGGGTGTGTATTCCGTCTCCTCGAACCACATGAATAGGAGAATTGCATTAGTCGGAAATGCGATGAGCGCTCCAATTATGGTGATCGCTCCAGATGCCTTCCACTGCCGCTTGCCGTAATAGTCTAGGGCTGTAAATGCCGCTAGCCCTTGCAGTAGGCTCAGTAGCACGAAAATGATGCCGACTATTCGTTGTGCAAAAGTGAGTGCCTTAAGGGCATCCGGCCAGCCGATAAGCAGATGCCAGGCGGCAGATGCGAGCATCCCTGTGACCATTAGGAGGAGTATTGTGCGCCTTCTCCATGGGTGGTCCGGCCACACCTTGCTATCCCCTCCGCGCCAATGTATGGATGTCGGGTCCTCTATGTCCATATTTTTCGGGTAACCGAGGCGACTGAGGATCTTTCGCAGTTCGCGAGATGACCAGGCGCTGCCGACGGTCTTACCGCTGATGACGACCTTGCGAAGGCCGCGGTTGTCAGGTGGCTCAACAATCACCCATGGCTGAATGCTCATGGAATAAAGATCGAACCTGAGTCGGCGATGTTCAAAAGTAACTACTCCGTTCGGGGCCTAGCCCAAGGCGCAGCCCGGGGCCTGATGACGAACGTGGGCAGCATCGCATCGCGGCACCCCGACACTGAACTGTCCGCATGACCGTACGAGGGGCCGTGACGGGGAGGTTCGCGCCCGTGCGTTGCAGGCGTGCACACCGAACGGCCCCGCGTCGCCAGCGGCAGTAAGCCACGGCCGCGTCAACTCCCGACTTGTAGGCGGCCACCGAATCCCGGTGGGGTCCGTCGCTCGACCTTGCGCACGGTCTCAATGAGTTCACGCGGCCCGCCGTTCTGAAGCGTGGTGCAGACCTCAGACCAGGTCGCCATGCCGTACTCCGTAACCAGCCTCGCGCCGTCCGACATGACGGCCGCAGAGCGGATGCCGGGTAGTGGCGTCGTTCCTGTCAGGGCGTGCTGGGCCGCTTCCGGGCTGGACGAGACCCCCAGTACCCCTCTGGCGTGTTGAGCACCTGCCGCTGCGCAAGCACGAGGCGCTGTAGAGCCTCCCTGTGCCCTGGGGTGTGGATTTCGTGGCGCTCCACCTCAGCCCGAAGGTCTAGTGATCACGGTGTGTCCCTGGAGGCCATCGAGAACGATTGGCGAATCAGTAAGAACGAGGTTGTCAAGAACGCCGTTTCGGTGCCGCAGGATCGCAACTGTGGCTGATGGCGCGAGTACCTCCGCACGCATGCGAGCGAGGTACCTGCATGTGCCCGTCGTCATGTTGAAGGACATCTGAAAGCTTTTTGGGTTACTCCTCAACGGTCGAGAGCTGGCTTGAGTACTGGGCCGAGAACATCGCCAAGCCGTACGTCTCCGAGAACACGTACGACGGGTACGAGGTCGACGTACGCGTTCACTTCGTCCCCGTCCTGGGCGCTCACAGGCTCGACCGCCTGGAGCCGGAGCACCTCGAACGCTTCTACCGGAAGATGCAGGCGTCCGGGAACTCCGCCGGCACCGCCCACCACGCTCACCGAACGATCCGGGTCGCCCTCGGTGAGGCCGTGCGACGCGGCCACGTCGTCACCAATGCGGCCGAGATCGCCAAGGCTCCTCGTCTCGAAGAAGAGGACATCGAGCCTTACACGATCGAAGAGGTGCAGAGTCTCCTCGTCGAAGCGGCCAAGCGTCGCAACAGCGCCCGGTGGGTTGTCGCCCTGGCGCTCGGTCTCCGCCAAGGGGAAGCGCTCGGGCTCCACTGGGAAGACGTCGACCTTGCGGCGGGGTACGTCCGTATCCGCAAGAACCGGATCCGCCCCAAGTACGCGCACGGCTGCGGCGCCAATCCGTGCGGTCGGAAGGCGGGCTACTGTCCCGAGCGGGAGCAGACCCGCCGCGAGCACAAGTCCACCAAGTCCCGGGCCGGACGGCGCACCATCGGTCTGCCCGATCCGCTGATCAAGATTCTCCGCCAGCACCAGGTGGCCCAGGAGCTGGAGCGGATCGCGGCCGATGCCGACTGGGAGGGCAAGGGGTACGTATTCGCCTCGCCGGTCGGCGGAGCGTTGAGCCCGAACACCGACTTCCACACCTGGAAGCGGCTGCTCCGGGATGCCGGTGTCCGGAACGGCCGTCTCCATGACGCTCGCCACACCGCCGCCACCGTTCTCCTGATCCTCGGCGTCCCTGACGTCGTGATCGACTCGATCATGGGGTGGGAGCCCGGGGGAGCGGCCCGGATGCGCGCCCGCTACATGCATGTGACGGGGACCATGCTCCGCAAGGTCGCCGCAAGTCGGCGACGCTCTCTGGGAGCTCCCCGAAACGGACTCAGAGACGAACTGAGACGGAAACTGAGACGGACAACGACGAAGGGCCCCGCTGCAAGCAGCGGGGCCCTTCGACATCGTGCCCGGTGAGGCACTGGCGGAGGATACGAGATTCGAACTCGTGAGGGGTTGCCCCCAACACGCTTTCCAAGCGTGCGCCCTAGGCCTCTAGGCGAATCCTCCGCCGGGAACATTACATGACGTTGGGAGGTGCTTGCGAACTCGTTCGGCTGCCCCGCGATCAGGTACGCTGGGGCCAGCCCCTCACGCGGCGCTATCTGACTGAACTCCCCCAGGGCCGGAAGGCAGCAAGGGTAGGTTGGCTCTGGCGGGTGCGTGGGGGGTCTTCTGCGTTCCGCGCGCTGCGAGGGCGGCGCACAGTGCTGTTGGCTGATGAAGGCATGTCACGGACGAGATGCCGGTAGCAGGCCACCCGGCGCCGCACTGAACGCCTGGGTTTTCGGCCCGTCGGCGTCGCGGGGACGGCGTCCCGAAGCTTGAGGTATCTGGGCGGTCCGCGTTGTCAGTGGGCGCCTATAACCTCGTATGTGTGTCGTCTCTCGCGCTGTACCGCCGCTATCGCCCGGAGTCGTTCGCCGAGGTCATCGGGCAGGAGCATGTAACCGACCCGCTGCAGCAGGCGCTGCGTAACAACCGGGTCAATCACGCGTACCTGTTCAGCGGTCCGCGCGGGTGCGGGAAGACGACCAGCGCGCGGATCCTGGCGCGCTGCCTGAACTGCGAGCAGGGGCCGACGCCCACACCGTGCGGGGAGTGCCAGTCGTGCCGTGACCTGGCGCGCAACGGGCCGGGGTCCATCGACGTCATCGAGATCGACGCCGCTTCGCACGGTGGTGTGGACGACGCGCGTGAGCTCCGGGAGAAGGCCTTCTTCGGGCCCGCCGGCAGCCGGTACAAGATCTACATCATCGACGAGGCCCACATGGTCACGTCGGCCGGCTTCAACGCGCTGCTCAAGGTCGTGGAGGAGCCCCCGGAGCACCTCAAGTTCATCTTCGCCACCACCGAGCCGGAGAAGGTCATCGGGACCATCCGCTCGCGGACCCACCACTACCCGTTCCGGCTGGTGCCCCCGGGGACCCTGCGCGACTACCTCGGAGAGGTCTGCGGACGCGAGGACATCCCCGTCGCGGACGGCGTGCTGCCGCTGGTGGTGCGCGCGGGCGCGGGTTCCGTACGTGACTCGATGTCCGTCATGGACCAGCTGCTGGCCGGCGCGGGTGCGGACGGCGTGACGTACGCCATGGCGACCTCACTGCTCGGGTACACCGACGGCTCACTCCTCGACTCCGTCGTCGAGGCCTTCGCCACCGGTGACGGCGCCGCCGCCTTCGAGGTGGTCGACCGCATCATCGAGGGCGGCAACGACCCCCGGAGGTTCGTCGCCGACCTGCTGGAGCGGCTACGGGACCTGGTGATCCTCGCCGCCGTGCCGGACGCCGCCGAGAAGGGGCTCATCGACGCCCCCGTCGACGTCATCGAACGGATGCAGGCCCAGGCCGGCATCTTCGGCGCCGCCGAGCTGAGCCGCGCCGCCGACCTCGTCAACCAAGGGCTCACCGAGATGCGCGGCGCCAACTCGCCGCGCCTCCAGCTGGAGCTCATCTGCGCGCGCGTACTGCTGCCGGCCGCGTACGGCGACGAGCGCTCGGTCATGGCCCGCCTCGACCGCATCGAACGGGGTGTGAACTTCTCCGCAGGCGGCGCGGCCCCCGCCATGGGCTACGTGCCGGGGCTCGAGGCGCACGGGGGAGCGGCGGGGGCGATGAGTACGTCGACTCCGTCGACTCCGTCGACTCCACCGGTTCCACCGGGAGGCGGGGCCGCGGCGGCTCGGGCGGCGGTCCGTGCTGCGGGTTCGGGGCCGGGTACGGGCCCCGCCACGGGGTCGGCCAATGATCCGAACGGCCCCGCCTCGCCCCCTGTCGCACCGCCTGCCGAGACCTCTCCCCCGCCCGTTTCTTCCACCGGCGCGACCTCCGCCCCGGTGTCCGGCCCGGGCGGCGACGGCCAGCCCGGACAGCCTCAGGCACCCGGACAGTCCCCGCACCCCCAGCAGCCCCAGCCGTCCCCCGCGGCGCCCCCCTCCTCGACCCCACCCGACGCCGCAGCCCCGACGCCCCCGGCACCGGGCGCCTGGCCCACCGCGGCCCCCGCGGGCGGCGCTCGACGCCCCGGCGGCTGGCCCACCGCCGCTCCTGCGGGCGGCGGCCGCCCGCAGGCCGCGCCGAACCAGCCCGCGTCCTCGCCCGCGCCGGCACCCCCGCCTGCCGCGCCCTCCCCGACTCCGGCGGCCGCACCGCCCGCCCCAGCCGCAGCCGCTCACGCGTCCCCGGCCGGCGGCCTCGACCCTCGCACGCTCTGGCCGAACATCCTGGAGGCGGTCAAGAACCGCCGCCGCTTCACCTGGATCCTGCTCAGCCAGAACGCGCAGGTCACCGGCTTCGACGGCACGACACTCCAGCTCGGCTTCGTCAACGCCGGCGCTCGTGACAACTTCGCGGGCAGCGGCAGCGAGGACGTACTGCGGCAGGCACTGGTCGAGCAGTTCAGCGTGAACTGGAAGATCGAGGCGATCGTCGATCCCTCGGGCGGCGGCTCCGCGCCCCCGGCGCCCGGCGGACCCTCCGGTTCCAGCGGCGGCTACGGCGGCGGCAGCCCGGCCGGCGGTTACGGCTCGGGCGGCGGTGGCTACGGGGGAGGCGGTGCCGGTACGACCCCGCAGCACCCGGCGTCCACGCAGTCCGCACCTT
Source organism: Streptomyces sp. NPDC006332 (assembly GCF_040612855.1). Lineage (NCBI taxonomy): Bacteria > Bacillati > Actinomycetota > Actinomycetes > Kitasatosporales > Streptomycetaceae > Streptomyces > Streptomyces sp. NPDC006332. The sequence goes on along the minus strand of NZ_JBEXRA010000004.1, from coordinate 48,676 downwards.
CCGCCGCCCCCACCTCTTCCCCGTCCTCGCCCCCGTCGTCCCCCTCGTCCTCGTCGTCGATGTCCGCGTCCTCGGGAGCCTCCGCCTCCACGGCCGCCCCCGCTTCCGGCCCCCGGCAATCCGCCCCCGAACCGCGGCGCGCGGTCTCCCTCGAGGACGACATCCCCGAGGACGACGACCCCGACCTCGACGAGTCGGCCCTCTCCGGCTACGACCTCATCGTCCGGGAGCTGGGAGCGACGGTGGTGGAGGAGTTCTCCAACGATTGACATGCTCCTTGGGCTGAAGCCCGAGGATTCTGGCCGTCCTCATCTGTTGCTGCGTCGCTACGCGGCACAGGTTCGGGTGAGGGTTCCGTGGCTTCCTGTTTCTTCGCGCTGTGCCGGGACGAGTCCCGGTCTTACCGGCGCTCCGCAGGCCGATGCCGCCAGTCCGACGGCCTGTTTCACATTGATCGCGGCGTTGGTGTCCCGGTCGTGGACGGTGCCGCAGGCAGGGCAGGTCCATTCCCGTACGTGCAGGGGTTTGGGCCCCTCCCGATGACCGCAGGTGGAGCACACCTGACTCGTGGGCTCGAACCGGCCGATCTTGACGAACGTCCGGCCGTACCTTTTCGCCTTGTACTCCAGCATGGTCACGAACTGGGCCCAGCCCGCGTCGTGCACGCTTTTGGCCAGCCGGGTGCGCGCGAGCCCGGATACCGCCAGGTCCTCCACGGCGACCGCTTGGTTCTCGCGGATCAACTTCGTGGAGAGCTGATGGTGGAACTCCTTGCGCGCATCGGCCACAGCCGCGTGGGCACGGGCGACCTTCATCCGGGCCTTTGCCCGGTTCTTCGACCCCTTCCGCTTGCGGGACAGCTCCCGCTGGGCCTTCTTCAGTTTCTTCTCCGCCCGGCGCAGAAACCGCGGCGAGTCGATCTTCGTGCCGTCGGAGAGGACCGTGAAGTGGGCCAGGCCCAGGTCGATGCCGATCGCGGCCTCGCAGTCCGACTCCGTCCAGCGGGTCCGGTCGGTGTCTGGATCGGTGTCGATGACGAAGCTGGCGAAGTACCGTCCTGCCGCATCCAGGATCACCGTCACACTCGACGGCGTCACCGGCAGGACCCGGGACCACTTCACCTTCACGTCGCCGATCTTCGGCAGGGACAGCCGCCCGCCCCCGGTGATCTTCCAACGGGCGTTCGCGGTGAACCGGATCGCCTGCCGGGAATCCTTGCGCGACCTGAGACGCGGCGCACCCACCCTCGGACCCCGGCGCTCGCCCTTCAGCGAGGCGAAAAAGTTCCGGTACGCCGCCGCCACGTCCCGCAAAGCCTGCTGCAGGACGACCGAGGACACCTCACCCAGCCAGGAACGTTCAGGGGTCTTCTTGGCCCAGGTGATCAGCTGCTGGGACAGGACAGCAGCACTGGGGTAAGGCTGCTGGGCCGTACGGGCATCCTCACGGGCACGTACCGCGTCGTTGAACACGACACGGGCACACCCGAACGCCCGCGCCAACGCGGCGCGTTGACCAGGCTCCGGGTACAACCGGAAGGCATACCGAAGCTGCATTCGGTGATCGTACGAACACACGACACCCCATGTCGCCGGGAACACTCGTTCCCCGCCTCACTCCCTGTTCGCAGCGCCCGGCTCCACCCAACGACACCGCGACGCTCCGCGCCGCAACCACGAGACTCGCTTCACCATCGGGCTGAAGCCCAATGCACTGCCAATGAAGCTCGGTAGCCGAGCGCGCCCACCCACCTTGGAGGAACCCACAATCCTCCCAGCCCCACCCCTTCGGAACCCCGCACAAAAACCCCGTTAGGCTGACCCCCGTGAAGGTCCTCGTCATCGGTAGCGGTGCCCGCGAACACGCCCTGTGCCACTCCCTGTCCCTCGATCCCGACGTCACCGCGCTGCACTGCGCCCCCGGCAACGCCGGTATCGCCGGGGTCGCCGAGCTGCACGGTGTGGACGCTCTGGACGGCTCCGCCGTCTCCGCGCTGGCCGCGCAGCTCGGCGCCGACCTGGTGGTCGTAGGCCCGGAGGCGCCGCTCGTCGCCGGGGTCGCCGACGCCGTGAGTTCGGCCGGTATTCCGGTCTTCGGTCCCTCCGGGGAGGCCGCGCAGCTCGAGGGCTCCAAGGCCTTCGCCAAGGAGATCATGGCCGCGGCGGGGGTACCCACCGCCCGCTCGTACGTCTGCACGAACCCCGAAGAGGTCGACGCGGCCCTCGACGCCTTCGGGGCCCCGTACGTCGTCAAGGACGACGGACTCGCCGCCGGCAAGGGCGTCGTCGTCACCAGTGACGTCGAGGCGGCCAGGGCGCACGCGAACTCCTGCGAGCGCGTGGTCATCGAGGAGTTCCTCGACGGCCCCGAGGTCTCCCTCTTCGCCATCACCGACGGCGCGACGGTCCTCCCGCTCCAGCCCGCGCAGGACTTCAAGCGCGCGCTCGACGGCGACGAGGGCCCGAACACCGGCGGCATGGGTGCGTACTCCCCGCTGCCGTGGGCGGACCCGAAGCTGGTCGACGAGGTCATGGAGACCGTCCTGCAGCCGACCGTCGACGAGATGCGCCGTCGCGGCACCCCCTTCTCCGGCCTGCTCTACGCCGGTCTCGCGATCACCTCTCGCGGCGTCCGGGTGATCGAGTTCAACGCCCGCTTCGGCGACCCGGAGACCCAGGTCGTCCTGGCCCGCCTGAAGACCCCGCTGGCCGGTGTCCTGCTGGCCGCCGCGACCAGCAACCTCGCCGACCTGGAGCCCCTGCGCTGGAGCGAGGACGCGGCCGTCACCGTCGTCGTGGCCTCGCACAACTACCCCGGCACCCCGCGCACCGGCGACCCGATCACCGGCCTGGCCGAGGTGGCCGCCGAGGACGCGCCGCACGCGTACGTCCTGCACGCGGGCACCCGCCAGGACGGTGACGCCGTGGTGAGCGCGGGCGGTCGGGTCCTGTCCGTGACGGCGACCGGCAAGGACCTCTCCGAGGCCCGTGAGCGGGCCTACCGGGCAGTGGGCCGGGTCGGTCTCGACGGTTCCCAGTACCGCACGGACATCGCGGCGAAGGCGGCTCTGGACGCGGCCACCGGTGCGGGCGCCGACGCCTGAGAAACCGGGCGGGAAATCCCGCCGACGATAAACCCGACAGGCCCCGTATCCGTCTCAGGATTCGGGGCCTGATCCTTGCTTTCTGTCGCCTACCTTTCCCCAAAGCCATTCCATCGAGCGACCGATGCCCCATCCGGCTGACGGGGGCCGGGGCCCCAACTATGGTGCGGCGCAAGCATTCCGGCACTTGGCCCACCGGCATTGCGATGTCAGTGCCTGGTGCCACAGTGGGGGAGTAGCAACGCTGGGCAGAACCAGGCAACCAGGACAGCGGGGAGGGGGTGAGGTCCGGTCGTGACAGGTATGGGTGTGGAGGTAGGCGCGCAGGCCGCGCGGCATCGGGCACTCGCCGTGCTGCGCATCCGCAGCCGGGCGCTGGCTGTCGCGCTGGTGCCCGCGGCCGTCGCCGTGGTGCTGCTGGCCGGCGGCGCCACGGACCATCTCGTGGGCCCGTTCTGGAGCGGGGCCCGCTGGGCGGTGACAGCGGCCGCCGTCCTCGTGCTGCTCGCCGCCGCGGGCATCGCGCTGGTCGTCTCCCGGGCCCGTCCCGCCGTGAGCCCGACGGTACCGATCGCTGAGGAGTCGGCCCCCGACCTGTACCGCATGGTGCGCGACCTCGCCGACCGCCTCGACGTGCCCGCTCCCTCCGCGATAGCGCTCACCCCGGACTGCGACAGCTGGCTGGAGGACCGTACCCACCCGGCCCATGGCCCGCCGCCGCGGGAGAACCAGGACGAGATTGCCGGCGCGCATGGTGCACCCCGACGGTCCGCCGCCGCTCCGGTGCTGGTCATCGGCTCCCCGTTCCTGTGGTGGATGCGCGTGGGCGAACTGCGCGCGGTCCTCGCCCCGGTCGTGGCCGGTACGGGGCCCTCGGCGCACCCGGACATAGCGGCTGCACGCCGCTTCGTGCGGGGCCTGGACGCCGCGGTGGCCGTGGCCTCGGCACCCCGCCGCGACCCGGTCACCCGTACGGTGCTCGCGGGCGTCGGCTGGGTCGTCCGGCTTCTGCTGCGCAGCTGTCGCGGTCATGCCGCCGAGATGGAGCGCGGGGTGGCCGCCGCGGCAGCCGAGCGTGCACAGGCTGTGGACTACGGGCTGAGGATCGTCGCCCAGGAGCAGGTGGGTCTCGCGTACGCGGGCTGGGACCGGCTGCTGACCAAGGTCGCGCTGCCCGCCTGGCGCATGGGCCGCTGGCCGTCCCGACTGGACGCGGGAGTCGTCGCGGCACTGACCGAGCTGTCCCGCCGGGACCGCCTGGCCGAGGGCTTCGCCTCCAGGCTGGGCGAGCGCCCCGCCTGTGACCTGCTGGAAGAGCCCGGCACGGTGGATGAGGCGGCCTCGCTCCTCGCCGCCAGACTCTTCCACGGAGGTCCCGCGGAGACGGGTTCGGGCTGGTCCCCGGTGGGCTGGCAGGAGTATCCGGAGGAGGTCGTCGACCGCAAGTGGCGCACGGACGCCGCCCGTCTCGACCGCGTCCTGGACACCCTCGGCGTCCGCCGCTCCCCCGACCCGGCGTCCCTCGCGCCTGCCGCGCCCACCCTGGCCCGGATAATCAACCACCTGTCCGAGCCGCCCCCGCCCACCGACGGCACCACGATCGCGCCCCTCGGGTCCAACCCTGCGAACGGCGACATCGAAGCCGAGGGCGACTCCGAAGCCGAGGGCGACACCAACCCTGCTGAGGACGGCCGCGCCGTCCCCGGCGATCCCCGTCGCGGCTACGCCTCCGCCCCCCAGCCCGACCAGCCCCCGCACGACAGCTCTGCCGGCACGGACCAACAGGACGACCCCCGTGACCCCCACGACCCCTCCAGGCCCTCCCAGGCCCCTTCCCGCACCCTCCCCCACGGCAGCGAGCGCGGTGCCGATCTCGCCGATCGGCTCAGAGCCGAGGTCGCCCGGGAGGAGGCGGCTGCCGCTCCATGGACGGACGGGAACCAGCTCGCGGCCGGACAGGGCGGTCCCGACACCATCCTGTGGGACGGTGGCATGCTGCCCCTCTTCCCCTTGCAGCCACCCCGTACCGGACGCGAGCTGCTCGCCGACCACGTCACCGCGATGGTCTGCTGTGCCGCCATCGACAACGCCGGCGCGACACCGGGCCTCGACTGGCTGGACGGGCCGTCGCTGCTGGTCAACGGTGAGCGGACGACCGACCTGACCTCCCGCGTCCTCAGCCTCGTGGAGGAAGGTGACCCCACGCCGCTGCGAGCCTGGCTGGTCGAGTCGGGTATACGCCCGGAGAAGCCGGTCCGCCTCACCTGACGGCTGCCTGGCCCCCGCCCCGGGCCATGACTCCCGGTAATCGGATTCCCTTGTTCCACTTTCGGTCAATTCGCAACGAATAGTGACAGCCCGCGTGCTTAATGTGATGTGCTGGGACCGTTCGCGCGCATGGCAAGAGCTTGCGACATACGACAGGTGGATGACGCACGCCCCACGCACACGCCTCGCGCCTCGCGCACCAAACCGCACGGCACCAAACCGCACGGCACCAAACCGCACGGCAACAAACCGCACGGCAACACGACGCACGCACCACAGCCCGCGCAACAGGCCTCGCACCACACGACACACCAACGGGGGCACGAGGGAGGGAAGCGACGATGGGATCGGGAGCGCGACAGGAGCAGATCCGCCGCTGGGAGTCGGGAGCACTCGCGCACGCCGTGACGGATCCCTTCGGCCAGGGCCCCGTTCCCTGGCTCCGCGGCAACGTGACCTACTTCGACGACTCCGGTCAGGTCGTCCCCTGGTACGTCGACCCCACCCAGCAGCCTCCCCCCGGTGCGACCCGGGGTGCCGGCACCGGCCACCACCGCGTCCCCGCCCCCCGAAGCGCCGGAAGCCCCCGCTCCGCCGACGACGTCCACCGCCAGATCAAGGGCTTCACCTCCACGGGCGCGGTCGCCCCCGGTGAGGCCGTCGACTTCCACATCACCGTCGACCCGCCGCAGGAATTCGCCGTCGACATCTACCGCATCGGCCACTACGGCGGTGACGGCGCCGCCAAGATCACCACCAGCCCCCGGCTGCCCGGCATCGTCCAGCCGCCGCCCCTCACGGCCGACCGTACGGTCTCCTGCCACCACTGGTGGCTGTCCTGGCGCCTGCAGGTCCCGTCGTTCTGGAGTGTCGGAGCGTATGTCGCCGTCCTCACCACCGCCGACGGTTACCGCTCGCACATCCCCTTCACCGTCCGCCACGACCACCCCGCGGACCTGCTTCTCGTGCTGCCTGACGTGACCTGGCAGGCGTACAACCTCTACCCGGAGGACGGCCGCACCGGCGCCAGCTTCTACCACGCCTGGGACGAGGAGGGCCGGCTGCTCGGGGAGTCCGACGCGGCGACGACCGTCTCCTTCGACCGCCCGTACGCGGGCGCCGGCCTCCCCCTGCACGTCGGCCACGCCTACGACTTCATCCGCTGGGCCGAGCGCTACGGCTACGACCTCGCCTACGCCGACGCCCGCGACCTGCACGCCGGTCACATCGACCCCACGCGTTACCGCGGTCTGGTCTTCCCCGGCCACGACGAGTACTGGTCGGCGGCCATGCGCCGCACCGTCGAACGGGCCCGCGACCACGGCACCTCACTCGTCTTCCTCTCCGCCAACTCCGTCTACTGGCAGGTGGAGTTGGGTCCCTCACCGTCCGGCGTCCCCGACCGCCTGCTCACCTGCCGCAAACGCCGAGGACCGGGCAAACCCGCGCTGTGGCGCGAGATCGACCGCCCCGAGCAGCACCTGATCGGCATCCAGTACGCCGGTCACGTGCCCGAACCCAGCCCGCTGGTCGTCCGCAACGCCGACCACTGGCTGTGGGAGGCGACCGGCGCGCACGAGGGCGACGAGATCGAGGGTCTGGTGGCGGGCGAGGCGGACCGCTACTTCCCGCGCGCCCCGCTGCCCGAGCACGACGACCGCGTCCTGCTCGCCCACTCCCCGTACACCGACCGCCAGGGCGCGCGCCGCCACCAGGAGACCTCCCTCTACCGGGCCCCCTCCGGCGCGCTGGTCTTCGCGTCCGGGACGTTCGCCTGGGCGCCCTCCCTGGACCGGCCGGGCCACGTCGACACCCGGGTCCAGCGCGCCACCGCGAACCTCATCGACCGCATCTGCAAACACGACTGACCACGCACCGGCCGGTCCCCGTGTCCGGAACCGCTCCCCCGTACGGGAGAATCGACCCCGTTGGGCCCGCCCGTCGCCCCCACCACTCCCTTCGGGCCCCATGGGCGCTCCTTTTTCTTCAACCACGGGGAGGAACCGTGTCCGGATTCGTAGAAAAGCCCGAGCCGATCCAGGTTCCGGGCCTGGTGCACCTGCACACCGGCAAGGTCCGCGAGCTGTACCAGAACGAGGCGGGCGACCTCGTGATGGTCGCCAGCGACCGCATGTCCGCCTACGACTGGGTGCTGCCGACCGAGATCCCCGACAAGGGCCGGGTCCTCACCCAGCTCTCCCTGTGGTGGTTCGATCAGATCGCCGACCTGATCCCCAACCACGTCCTGAGCACGGACCTGCCCGCCGGCGCCCCCGCCGACTGGGCCGGCCGCACGCTGATCTGCAAGCAGCTCCAGATGGTCCCGGTGGAGTGCGTGGCCCGTGGCTACCTCACCGGCTCGGGCCTGGTCGAGTACAACGAGTCCCGTACGGTCTGCGGCCTCGCCCTTCCGGAAGGCCTGGTCGACGGCAGCGAACTCCCCGCCCCGATCTTCACCCCCGCGACCAAGGCCGCGGTCGGCGAGCACGACGAGAACGTCTCCTACGAGGAGGTCGCCCGTCAGGTCAGCGCCGAGACCGCCGCCAACCTGCGCCAGGCCACCCTCGCCGTCTACTCACGCGGCCGGGACATCGCCCAGGAGCGCGGGATCATCCTCGCGGACACCAAGTTCGAGTTCGGCTTCGAGGGGGAGACCCTGGTTCTCGCGGACGAGATCCTCACCCCGGACTCCTCCCGTTTCTGGCCGGCCGACCAGTGGCAGCCGGGCCGGGCACAGCCGTCGTACGACAAGCAGTACGTCCGTGACTGGCTGACCTCGCCGGAGTCCGGCTGGGACCGCAAGAGCGAACTCCCCCCGCCGCCGCTGCCCGAGGAGGTCGTGGAGGCGACCCGGGCCAAGTACCTGGAGGCGTACGAGCGCCTCACGGGCACGGCCTGGAGCTGATCGACCCACACACGAGAGCCCCGGCGAAAGCCGGGGCTCTCGCCTGCCCCACGCGTCACACGACGCACGACGAAGGCCCCGGTCGCGGTGACCGGGGCCTTCGAATACGAGCGGACGACCAGGTTCGAACTGGCGACCTCAACCTTGGCAAGGTTGCGCTCTACCAACTGAGCTACGTCCGCGCTGCGCCGTGGCGCGAGAGCAACTATACCCAACCTTTCTCGCGCGCGAGCCGCACAGCCGAGTGACGGTTCTCCGCCCCGAGCTTCGAGACGGCCGACGACAGATAGTTCCGCACGGTCCCCTGCGACAGCGCGGCCCGCTCGGCGATCTCCGCGACCGGCGCCCCGTCCACGGCGAGCTCCAACACCTCCGCCTCCCGGGCGGTCAGCGGCGAGTCCCCGGCGGAGATCGCGTCGGCGGCCAACTCGGGGTCGACGTACCGATTTCCCGCGTGCACCGTGCGGATGATCTCCGCGAGCCGCTGCGCGCTGACGGTCTTCGGCACGAACCCACGCACCCCCGCCTCCAGGGCCCGCTTCAGATGCCCGGGCCGCCCATGACTGGTCACGATCAATACCCGGCAGTCGGGCAGCCCGGCCCGGAGGGATGTGGCCACCTTCACACCGTCCGCCCCCGGCATCCGTAGATCGAGTACGGCGACGTCGACCTTGTGCGCCAGCGCCATCGCCAGCGCTTCCGGCCCGGAGGCCGCCTCGGCCACGACCAACAGATCGTCCTCCAGGGACAGCAGCGCGGCGAGCGCGCCGCGGATCAGATGCTCGTCGTCGGCGAGCAGGAGCCGTACGGGAGCGGTCATCTCGTGACCTCACCCATGACCGCCGTATCGCTCGCAACCGAAGTGATCTTCACGCCCATCGTCGTAGTCAACGGCACCTCGGCCACCACCCGGAACCCCCCGGCCTCGGTGAACCCCGCCTCCAGCGATCCGTCCACCGCCGCGAGCCGCTCCCGCAACCCCGTCAGCCCCGACCCACCGCTCCCGTCGGAGGCCCGCGCCCTGTCGTTCTCCACGGTCAGCACCACCCGTCGGCCCGTCGTCGCCCGCCCCTCGCCAGGCGGCCCCTGAGCCACCCGCCCCTCAGCCGGCTCCCCTTCCGCCACCAGCTCTTCCACCAACCCTTCGACCACCCGGACGACCACCACGCACCGCTCCGCGTCCCCATGCCGCAGCACGTTGGTCGTGGCCTCCCGCACCACCCACCCCAGCGCCGACTGCACCTCGGCCGGAAATTCGGACACCTCGCCGCCGGTGACCTCGGACCGGATTCCCGCTGCCGTCAACACGCCCTGCGCACCGGCGAGTTCGACCGCGAGGTCGACCTCCCGGTACCCCCGTACGACAGCCCGCACCTCGCGCTGCGACTCCTGCGCGATGCGCTGCACCTCGATCATCTGCTCCACGGCCTCGGCCCGCCCGCGCCGCGCCAACTGGACGGCCAGCTCGCTCTTCAGCGCGATCACGGCGAGGTCGCGTCCCACCACGTCGTGCAGGTCCCGGCCGAACCTCAGCCGCTCCTCGGCGACGGCCAGCCGGGCCCGGGTCTCGCGGGCCGCGTCGAGTTCGTAGACGGCGTCGAGGAGCCAGAGGGAGAAGACGGCGGAGAAGGCCAGTACGCCGGCGCCGAACAGGACCATGAACGCAGAGAAGAGCGCGGTGGTGCCGGGCAGACCCATGGGGAACGCCACAACGGCGGAGCCCCCCGCGAAGCCCCCGACGATCGCGAAGACGCGCCGCCGGTTGCGGACACCGAGCGAGATGAACCCGGCGCCGAAGGTCAGAACCAGGCCGTAGACGGCGCCCGTGGCGCTGTCGACGTGCTCACCCTCCGGTCCGTGTTCCGCGATGCCGACAGCGGCCACCGCGACGCCCGCGGTGACGGCGGACAACAGCCACAGCAGCCGCACGGGCTGCGGGCGATGGCCCCGCGTCCAGTCCAGCGCCCGGGAAGCGGTCACCCCGCAGAGCACGGTGTGCCCACCCACCAGCACCAGCAGCGTCGCAGCAAGCCACCCGCTCACCTGGCCGAGGATCGCGAGCCCGGCCGTGGCGCCCTCCAGCACCGCGAAGAAGTGGAACGACCACCGCGTGTACGTCTCCACCTTCGCCGGTGTGTTCTTACGCCGCCACCAGCCGCTCGGCCCCCGCATCCGCCTGTCCCCGTCCCATTCCTCGTACTTCGTGCTCGTTCTCGTGCCGGTGGCTCAGCGCCTCGGCTCCCACCGGAACCACCGTCGTACAGCAAACACGCCGAACGCGGTCCAGGCCAGGGCCGTCAGCACCGGTCCCCCCGCCTCGTAGACCGACAGCTCACCGCTCCACCCGCCGCGCACGAGTGTGATCACCGGTGTCAGCGGCAGCAGGTCGAGCACCGTCGCCAGCCGGTCGGGCATCAGCTCCAACGGGACGGTGATCCCCGATCCGACCATCGAGATCATCATCAACGGCAGCGCGGTGACCTGCGCGCTTTCCACCGTGCGGGTGAAGCTCGCCGTCACGGCCGCCAGCGACGCGCACATCACCAGACCCAACAGCACGCCGACGACGACGAGATGGGGTGCCTCGGGGGCAGGCAGGCCGAGCAGCGCGGCACAGCCCGCCGCCAGGATCAGCGACTGGACCAACCCGGTTCCCACGGACGGCAGCGCGGCCCCGGCGAGGATCTCCCGGTCCCGCAGCTCACCGGTGCGCAGCCGCTTGAGGACGAGTTCCTCGCGCCGCCCGACGAAGACGCCGATGAGCGCGGAGTACACAGCGAACAGCAGCGAGAAGCCGACGGCTCCCGGCAGCAGTACCAGCCCGACGCTGAGGCCGGTGTCCGCGAGGTCCATGTCCTCGACCACGGACCGCACGCTGAACGGCAGCACCAGCGGCACGAACACGGCCGCGACGATCGTGCCCTTGCTGCGTCCGAACAGGGTCAGCTCGGCCCGTGCGAGGGCCCCCACCCGCCCCGCCGCCGTGGTGACGGTCCCGCCGCTCATACCGCGTACTCCTCGACATTCGCGGAAACGTCCGCACGATCATCCGAATCAGCCTCGGCCGATCCGGCCGCCTCCCGCGCGATCCCCAGGAACGCCTCCTCCAGCGAGGCCGACCGCACATCGAGCCGCCGCAGCTCCACCCCCGCCTCGGCCGCCCACCCCAGCAGCCCGGTGGCCGCCCGCTGAAGCTCCTGGGTCAAAAGTCGTACGGTGCTCCCCGCCACCTCATGTCCGCACACCCCCAGCTCGCCGAGCGGCGGCAGATCCCCCAGGAAGTATCCGTCGGGCAGGTCGAAGGAGATCCGGGACGGCTGCGCGGCGGTCACCTCGGCCGGGGTGCCGGCCGCCGCTGTGCGACCCGCGTGAAGGATCGCCAGCCGGTCGGCGAGACCCTCGGCCTCCTCCAGGTAGTGCGTGGTCAGCAGCACGGTCGTACCGCCGTCGCGCAGTGCGCGCACCAACTCCCAGGTCTCCCGACGCCCTTCGGCGTCCAGCCCGGTCGTCGGCTCGTCCAGGAACAGCACCTCGGGTCGGCCGAGCAGCGCGAGCGCCAGGTCCAGGCGGCGTCGCTCACCTCCGGACAGCTGCTTCACCCGGACGCCGGCCCGCCGCTCCAGACCGACGAGTGCGAGCGCTTCTCGTGGCGGGCGGGCCCCGCTCACACAGCCCGCCCACATCCGCGCGGTCTCCGCGACGGTCAGTTCGGAGGGAAAGCCGCCCTCCTGCAACATCACCCCGGTCCGCGGCCGTACGACGTGCCGCTCGGTGTAGGGATCGTGCCCGAGGATTCGTATCCGGCCGCTGGAGGGAGGTGCGAGTCCCTCCAGCAGTTCGACGGTCGATGTCTTTCCGGCGCCGTTGGTGCCGAGCAGCGCGAAGACCTCGCCGCGGCGCACGGAGAACGTGATCCCGCGTACGGCTTCGAACCCGCCCCCGTACACACGGCGCAGATCAGTGACCTCGATCACGTGTTCGCGTTCGTCGGTGTCCATGCCCTCAGCCTCCCGGTGATCCGGGACCGGTGGCAGTGCGGGTTGTCATCACCGCACATGACAAATGTCAGAGGTCAGAGCCCAGAGGACCAGAGACCAGTTCCCAGCACATACACGAAAAAGACCCCGGTCGAAACGACCGGGGTCTTGATCTGGAGCGGACGACCAGGTTCGAACTGGCGACCTCAACCTTGGCAAGGTTGCGCTCTACCAACTGAGCTACGTCCGCATTGCCTCCGACCGGCTCTCACCGATCGGCGCGAGCACCAGCCTACCTGATCCACAAGTGTGGTCGGACCAGTGGTGCAGAGCGGGTGACAGGAATTGCACACTGCGCCTTCCCCCTGGAAGGGGGATGTTCTACTACTGAACTACACCCGCATGTACTCCGTGGACTTGGCTTTTCGGCCTTGCCCCTCGGCGTGCTTCAGACTCTAGCTGATCAGGTGGGGTGCAACGCAAGTCGGTTGCCCTCAGGGCCCGCTGACGGTTCCTGAGGGCGCCACACCGTGGCTGTCACCGTGCGGCGGCGAACGCCTCGTAGACCTTCTTCGGGATGCGCCCGCGCGCCGGGACGTCCATCTTGTTCGCCTGTGCCCAAGCACGGACGGCCGCCGGGTCCGGCGCGACCTCCGTCTGCTTGTACGTCTTGCCGGACCTCGACCGCTTGCGGCCGGCGTCCACGTACGGCGCGAGCGCCGTACGCAGTTTCTTGGCATTGGCTGGGTTCAGGTCGATCTCGTACGACTTGCCGTCGAGTCCGAAGGCGATCGTTTCCGCCGCTTCCGAGCCGTCGATGTCGTCAAAGAGAGTGACCACGACCTTCTGCGCCACGAATATCGGTCCCTTCGTGCGGCATCTCTGCGATGACGTGCCAAGACGTCTGGGAGATGCCGACTGTCCGCCTGTTAATGGGCAAAGTATCTGCTATTGACAATTCATTTGTACAGTGCCCGGCATTGCAATGTGAAGCCCGACTAAATCTGTCCGCGTGTCCTCGGCGCAATAGGTCTGGTGCATCGATCCGGGATCTTTCCCTGAACTTTTCGTGAAGCTCCGGCTCCGATACCGGATCGTGACAGCCGTCACGTAGATTCCTACAACTCTACCCGCGTAGAAATTTTGTACGGGTAGTCTGAAGGCACCTGCAGGAACCTGCTCAGCACCACAACACCGGGAGTGCCAGTGGCACGCGTCGTAGTCGACGTCATGCTCAAGCCGGAGATCCTCGACCCCCAGGGCCAGGCGGTGCAGCGCGCACTGCCGCGGCTGGGTTTCGAAGGGATCTCCGACGTACGTCAGGGAAAGCGATTCGAACTGGAAGTTGACGGGACGGTCGACGAGGCCGTGCTCGCCCGCATCCACGATCTTGCGGAATCTTTCCTCGCCAACACCGTGATCGAGGACTTCACCGTCAAGGTGGAGGAAGTCGCGGAGGCCGCGAAGTGACCGCTCGTATTGGCGTCGTCACTTTCCCGGGCAGTCTTGACGACCGGGACACGCAGCGTGCGATCCGTCTCGCGGGCGCCGAGCCGGTCGCCCTGTGGCACAAGGACAAGGACCTTCATCAGGTCGACGCCGTGGTGCTGTGCGGTGGTTTCTCCTACGGCGACTATCTGCGCGCCGGTGCGATCGCCCGCTTCTCGCCGGTGATGGAGACCCTCATCGAGCAGGCGAAGGCCGGGCTGCCGGTCCTCGGTATCTGCAACGGGTTCCAGATCCTCACCGAGGCCCACCTGCTTCCCGGCGGGATGCTCGGCAACGACCACCTCCACTTCATCTGCCGCGACCAGAAGCTGCGGGTGGAGAACGCGGACACCGCCTGGACGACCGACTACGAGGCCGGCCAGGAGATCAACATCCCGCTGAAGAACATGGACGGCCGGTACGTCGCCGACGAGTACACCCTGGACAAGCTGGAGGCCGAGGGCCGCGTCGCCTTCCGGTACGTCGTCCGTGGCGACGCCGCTGCCGGATACGGCAACCCCAACGGCAGCCTCCGGGACATCGCCGGCATCACCAACGAGGCCGGCAACGTCGTAGGCCTGATGCCGCACCCGGAGCACGCCGTGGAGCCGCTCATCGGCTCCGGCCGCACCGACGGTCTCCCCTTCTTCACCTCGATCCTCAAGAAGCTGGTGGGCGCATGAGCAGGACGCCTCTGGACACGGTCGAGCACGCGACCGCGACCCCCGACGTCGAGCTGCCCTGGGCCGAACTCGGACTGAAGAAGGACGAGTACGAGCGGGTGGTGGAGATCCTCGGCCGCCGCCCGACCGGCGCCGAGCTCGCCATGTACTCGGTCATGTGGTCCGAGCACTGCAGCTACAAGTCGTCCAAGGTGCACCTGCGCCAGTTCGGCGAGAAGGCCCCCCAGTCCGACGCGCTGCTCGTCGGCATCGGCGAGAACGCGGGCGTCGTGGACGTCGGCCAGGGCTACGCGGTCACCTTCAAGGTCGAGTCGCACAACCACCCGTCGTACGTGGAGCCCTACCAGGGCGCCGCGACCGGTGTCGGCGGCATCGTGCGCGACATCATCGCGATGGGTGCCAGGCCGGTCGCCGTCGTGGACCCGCTCCGTTTCGGCGCCGCCGACCACCCCGACACCAAGCGCGTGCTGCCGGGTGTCGTCGCGGGCATCGGCGGCTACGGCAACTGCCTGGGTCTGCCCAACATCGGCGGCGAGGTCGTCTTCGACGCCTGCTACCAGGGCAACCCGCTGGTCAACGCCGGTGCCATCGGTGTCATGCGGCACGAGGACATCCACCTCGCGAAGGCGTCCGGCGCGGGCAACAAGGTCATCCTGTACGGGGCCCGCACCGGCGGCGACGGCATCGGCGGCGCGTCCATCCTGGCGAGCGAGACCTTCGACGACGCCAAGCCGTCCAAGCGGCCCGCGGTCCAGGTCGGCGACCCCTTCCAGGAGAAGCTGCTCATCGAGTGCACCCTGGAGGCCTTCAAGGAGAAGCTGGTCGTCGGCATCCAGGACCTCGGCGCGGCCGGTCTGTCCTGTGCCACCTCCGAGCTCGCCTCCAACGGCTCCGGCGGCATGCGCGTGACGCTGGACGACGTTCCGCTGCGTGACTCGACGCTCTCGCCCGAGGAAATCCTCATGAGCGAGTCGCAGGAACGCATGTGCGCGGTCGTCGAGCCGGAGAAGGTCGACCGGTTCCTGGAGATCTGCGACAAGTGGGACGTCATCGCCACGGTCATCGGTGAGGTGACCGACGGCGACCGTCTGGAGATCTACTGGCACGGCGGCAAGATCGTCGACGTCGACCCGCGCACGGTGGCGCACGACGGCCCGGTCTACGAGCGCCCGTACGCCCGCCCGCAGTGGCAGGACGCGCTGCAGGCGGACGACGCGAACAAGCTGCCGCGGCCGGCGACGAGCGAGGAGCTGAAGGACCAGGTCCTGAAGCTGGTGTCCTCGCCGAACCAGGCCTCCAAGTCCTGGATCACCTCGCAGTACGACCACTTCGTGCAGGGCAACACGGTGCTGGCCCAGCCCGAGGACTCGGGCATGATCCGCATCGACGAGGAGACCGGCCTCGGCGTCGCCATCGCGACGGACGGCAACGGCCGGTACGCCAAGCTGGACCCGTACACGGGCGCCCAGCTGGCCCTCGCCGAGGCCTACCGCAACGTGGCGACGACCGGCGCCAAGCCGCTCGCGGTCTCCGACTGCCTGAACTTCGGTTCGCCCGAGGACCCGGCGGTGATGTGGCAGTTCGCGGAGGCCATCCGCGGTCTCGCCGACGCCTGCCAGCAGCTCGGCACCCCGGTGACCGGCGGCAACGTCTCCCTGTACAACCAGACCGGCGAGGCGGCCATCCACCCGACCCCGGTGGTCGCGGTCCTCGGCGTCATCGACGACGTGGCCCGGCGCACCCCGGTCGCCTTCCAGGAGGAGGGCCAGCTGCTTTACCTCCTGGGCGACACGCGTGCCGAGTTCGGCGGTTCGGCCTGGTCGCAGGTCGTCCACGACCACCTCGGTGGCCTGCCGCCCGAGGTCGACCTGGAGCGTGAGCGGCTGCTGGCCGAGATCCTGATCTCCGCCTCCCGCGACGGCATGATCGACTCCGCGCACGACCTGTCCGACGGCGGTCTGGTCCAGGCCGTGGTCGAGTCGGCGCTGCTCGGCGGCAAGGGCGCACGGCTGATCGTGCCGGACGGTCTCGACGCGTTCACCTTCCTGTTCTCGGAGTCGGCGGGCCGCGCGGTCGTCGCCGTCCCGCGTTCGGAAGAGGTCCGCTTCAACGACATGTGCGGTGCGCGGGGTCTGCCCGTCACCCGCATCGGTGTCGTCGACGGAGACTGTGTGGAGGTCCAGGGCGAGTTCGCGCTCTCCCTGGAGGAGCTGCGCACGGCACACGAGGACACCATCCCGGCGCTGCTCGCGTAGGCCTGGTCCGCCTGCTGCCGGCCGTACGGCTGTGGAGGCCCCGCCCGTTTCGACGGGCGGGGCCTTCGTCGCCCGTGCGCGGCTGTGACGGGGCGGCCCCTGGCCGCCGAGTCGTTCGCCGCGCTCGGTCACCCGGTCCGGCTGCGGCTGCTGGGCGAGATCCTCGGCGGTCGCCGTACCGCCGCCGAACTGCCGGCCCTGAACCACCTGTCAGTGGACCCGGGGGGACGCTCACGAAAGGTCGGCTGATGGACGGCCGGATCCGGACACCGCACAAGGCCTGGTCTCCCACCGGCAGTGCCTCCGCGTCCCGCCCAACCGCGAGATCTTCTACGCGCCCACGAGCACACCCGGCCCGCCTACGCTGACCCCCATGCCCCCGGCCAAGAAGCGTGCGCGTACCTACGACCCCGGCAGGATCCGCACGGCGGTGCTCACCCAGTTCCGGAGCGTACGAGAGGCCGTACGCGCTCTCACCCCCGAGCAACTCGCCCTGCCCACGCGGCTGGCGGGCTGGACCGTCCGGGACCTGGCCGCGCACGTCGCGATGGCGGTGGAGACCGTCAGCCGCAACCTCGAGCGGGCGGAACCCCCGAAGGCGGAGCTCGCCCTCCTGGACTGGCCCTTCGCCACCGCCGCGCGAGCCGCGAGCATCTCCGAGGACACCCTGGACCTCGCCGCCGCCCACCCCGACCTGAACGCCCTCTACGCCCGCACCGAGGAACGGCTCACCGAGGCCATCGCCACCGCTCCCGGCGGCCGCCTCCTCGCCGCCCGTACCGGCGCCATCACGCTCGCCGACTACCTCGTGACCCGCACCGTCGAACTCGTCGTCCACACCGACGACCTCAACGCCGCCGTCCCCGGCCTGGACATCCCGTACGACCGTCAGGCGCTCGCGGCCGCCACCCGGCTCCTGGCCGACGCCCTCGCCGTCAAGGCTCCCGGCGGCTCCACCGAGGTGCGGATCCCGCCGTACGCCGTGGTCCAGTGCGTCGAAGGACCCCGGCACACCCGCGGCACCCCGCCCAACGTCGTCGAGACCGACCCGCTGACCTGGATCCGGCTCGCGTGCGGACGGTCGACCTGGACGGACGCGGTGAAGGAGGCGAAGGTCAGCGCGAGCGGGGAGCGGGCGGACCTGGGCGGATTGCTGCCGTTGCTGGGCTGAGCCCGGACCCTGAGGGGAGCGGGAGAGGGCCCAGGTGGACCGGAGTGGAACCGATCACCCCGTATGTCCCGTCGAACCGGCATGTACCGGCAGAAGCAGCGACTGATCAAGCCCCTGATCACGACGGCCGCCGTGGCCCTGCTCCCCCTCGCGGCGGCCTGCGGCAGCGAGAAGGCGGGCAGCGGCGGCGAACAGGCCGACAGCGGAGCGGTCGGCGCCGAACGGCCCGTCACCGATGTGCGCTGGAACATCGACAGCGTCACCGCCGACGGCACGACGCACCAGACCGACGAGAACGCCCACCTCACCTTCGACAAGAAGACCGGCAAGGTCGGCGGCCGGCTCGGCTGCAACCACGTCAACGCCAAGGCCACCGTGCGCGACGGACATATCACCCTGGGCGCCCCGGCCACCACCCGAATGATGTGCGACGCCTCACTCATGAAGACCGAACGGGCCCTGCTGCGCCTCTTCGACGGGCAGGTCAGCTACCGGATCGACCAGGAAACTCTCACGCTGACCAGCGCAAACGGCACGAGTGCGCGGGCGGTCGCCGCCGAGTGATCCACTTCGGCCCAGAACTCTGGAGCATTCCCCAATTCGGACCAGTGGTCGATCTCGCCTACACTCGGTGGCGTGCCACGTGGTGACGGTCGACTCAGTCATGATCTGCTCCCCGGTGAGAAAGGCCCCCAGGACGCATGCGGCGTCTTCGGTGTCTGGGCTCCGGGCGAAGAGGTCGCCAAACTCACTTACTTCGGGCTCTACGCCCTTCAGCATCGAGGTCAGGAATCCGCGGGAATCGCGGTCAGTAACGGTTCCCAGATCCTCGTCTTCAAGGACATGGGACTGGTCTCCCAGGTCTTCGACGAGACCTCGCTCGGTTCGCTCCAGGGTCATATCGCGGTCGGTCACGCCCGCTACTCGACCACCGGGGCCTCCGTGTGGGAGAACGCCCAGCCGACGTTCCGGGCCACCGCGCACGGTTCCATCGCGCTCGGCCACAACGGCAACCTGGTCAACACGGCGCAGCTCGCCGAGATGGTCGCCGACCTCCCGAAGGACACCAACGGCCGCTCGACCCGCGTCGCGGCCACCAACGACACCGACCTGCTCACCGCGCTCCTCGCGGCCCAGGTCGACGACGACGGCAAGCCGCTGACCATCGAGGAGGCCGCCCCCGTGGTCCTCCCCCAGGTCAAGGGCGCCTTCTCGCTCGTCTTCATGAACGAGCACACCCTGTACGCCGCCCGCGACCCGCAGGGCGTCCGCCCGCTGGTCCTCGGCCGGCTGGAGCGTGGCTGGGTGGTCGCCTCCGAGTCCGCCGCCCTCGACATCTGCGGCGCGGCGTACGTCCGCGAGATCGAGCCCGGCGAGTTCGTCGCCATCGACGAGAACGGCCTGCGCACCTCACGATTCGCGGAGGCGAAGCCCAAGGGCTGTGTCTTCGAGTACGTGTACCTGGCCCGCCCCGACACCGACATCGCCGGGCGGAACGTGTACCTCTCCCGCGTGGAGATGGGCCGCAAGCTCGCCAAGGAAGCCCCGGTCGACGCCGACCTGGTCATAGCGACCCCGGAGTCCGGCACCCCCGCCGCCATCGGCTACGCGGAAGCGTCGGGCATCCCCTTCGGCGCCGGGCTGGTCAAGAACGCCTATGTGGGCCGGACGTTCATCCAGCCCTCACAGACCATTCGCCAGTTGGGCATCCGGCTGAAGCTGAACCCCCTCAAGGAAGTCATCAAGGGCAAGCGCCTGGTCGTCGTCGACGACTCGATCGTGCGCGGCAACACCCAGCGCGCCCTGGTCCGCATGCTCCGCGAGGCGGGCGCGGCGGAGGTCCACATCAGGATCTCCTCGCCGCCCGTGAAGTGGCCCTGCTTCTTCGGCATCGACTTCGCCACCCGCGCCGAGCTCATCGCCAACGGCATGACCATCGACGAGATCGGCACCTCGCTGGGCGCCGACTCCCTGGCGTACATCTCCATCGACGGCATGATCGAGGCGACCACGATCGCCAAGCCGAACCTCTGCCGTGCCTGCTTCGACGGTGAGTACCCGATGGATCTCCCGGACCCCGAGCTGCTCGGCAAGCAACTCCTGGAGACCGAGCTGGCCGCCGGGCCCGCCGCCACGGCCGCGGCCGACGCGATCCGACGCCCGTAGACAGCCCCGGATCATCCGCAGACGACCGCAGTACGACCGCCGTACGACTGCGATGACGACTGCGATGACGACTGCAAACCGACACGAAAGTTCTCACCGCCATGTCTGAGACAACTGGTGCCAGCTACGCAGCCGCGGGCGTCGACATCGAGGCGGGCGACCGCGCCGTCGAGCTGATGAAGGAGTGGGTGAAGAAGGCGCAGCGCCCCGAGGTCCTCGGCGGCCTCGGCGGTTTCGCCGGCCTCTTCGACGCCTCCGCCCTCAAGCGCTATGAGCGCCCGCTGCTCGCGTCCGCGACCGACGGCGTCGGCACGAAGGTCGACATCGCGCGCCAGCTGGGCGTCTACGACTCCATCGGCCACGACCTGGTCGCGATGGTGATGGACGACATCGTGGTGTGCGGTGCCGAGCCGCTGTTCATGACCGACTACATCTGCGTCGGCAAGGTCCACCCCGAGCGGGTCGCGGCCATCGTCAAGGGCATCGCCGAGGGCTGTGTGCTGGCCGGCTGCGCCCTGGTGGGCGGCGAGACGGCCGAGCACCCCGGCCTGCTGGGCCCGGACGACTTCGACGTCGCCGGCGCCGGTACCGGCGTGGTGGAGGCCGACCGCCTGCTGGGCCCGGAACGCATCCGTACGGGTGACGCGGTCATCGCCATGGCAGCCTCCGGTCTTCACTCGAACGGGTACTCGCTCGTCCGGCATGTCCTGCTGAACCAGGCCGGTCTCGCACTGGACGCGCGGATCGAGGAGTTCGGCCGCACGCTGGGTGAGGAACTGCTGGAGCCCACCAAGATCTACTCGCTGGACTGCCTGGCCCTGACCAGGACCACCGACGTCCACGCCTTCAGCCACGTCACCGGCGGCGGCCTCGCCGCCAACCTGGCTCGTGTGATCCCGGACACGCTGCACGCGATCGTCGACCGCTCCACCTGGACCCCGGCCCCGGTGTTCGACCTCGTCGGCAGGACCGGTCAGGTCGAGGGCCTGGAGCTGGAGAAGACCCTGAACATGGGCGTCGGCATGATCGCGATTGTGCCCGAGGAGTCGGCGGACGTGGCCCTGGCCACCCTGGCCGACCGCGGGGTCGAGGCGTGGGTGGCCGGCGAGATCACGGACCGCGGCGATCACACCACGGGTGCGGAACTGGTCGGCACGTACGCGAACTGAAAGTCACGTACTCGAACTAAAAGCGTGTCCGCTGCCACCGGAGAGCGTCTGTGCTCCGGTGGGCGTCCACGCGATCTGTACGACGCCTGGCCCGACGAGGGGCAGAGCAAAACCCGGTCCGGCGGTGGAAACCGCTGGACCGGGTCACGCTGAGCTGAATCGTCAAGCGCCGCGGCGTTGTGACGCGGGACCGGACTGATCGTCCTCGTCCTCATCGTCGTCGTTGTACAGATCCGCGTACTGGGCGTACGGGTCGTCTTCGTCTTCGTCGTCCTCGAACGGCTCGCCGTTCGGAGGCTGACTCGAAGTCGAAGCGCCCAGCTCGCTGGCCAGACGCGACAGGTCAGTCCCGCCGCTGTTGTACTTCAGCTGGCGGGCGACCTTCGTCTGCTTGGCCTTGGCCCGGCCGCGCCCCATGGCTCGACCCCCTCGGTGACGGGGCTCGACGGCCCCAGAGTCTTGACACGCGTTCATGATCTGGAACGGGCTCTCCGTGGAGAGACCGGTCCGTAGGGCTTCCACGGTACCTGAGCCCGCGCCCATACGGTACGTCGCCCGCAGGACGTGCCCGAACCCAGGACCCTCGGGGTGCCCCGTCCCCGCTGGTCAACCGCGATTTTAACCACTTCTCGGCAGGCGACCCGCCGACGGACGTGAGAGTTCTCTCTAAGTGTGCGCCGACGGGTACCGATCAAACCCGGGAAGTGCCTTCTCAGCTCCTCCCGCGCGCCTCCGCCATCCGCTGTTCGGCGATCCGGTCGGCGGCGGCGGCCGGCGGAATCCCATCTGCCTTCGCACGTGCGAATATGGCGAGCGTGGTGTCGTAGATCCGCGCGGCCTTGGCCTTGCACCGTTCGAAGTCGAACCCGTGCAGCTCGTCGGCGACCTGGATGACACCGCCGGCGTTCACCACGTAGTCCGGCGCGTAGAGGATCCCGCGGTCGGCGAGGTCCTTCTCGACGCCCGGGTGAGCCAGCTGGTTGTTCGCGGCGCCGCAGACAATCGTCGCGGTGAGCGCAGGCACCGACTCGTCGTTCAGGGCCCCGCCGAGCGCGCAGGGAGCGTAGATGTCGAGACCCTCGACCCGGATCAGCGCTTCGGTGTCGGCGACCACCGCCACGGACGGGTGCGTGTCGGCGATCCGCCGCACGGCTTCCGGCCGCACGTCGGTGATCACGACGCGGGCGCCCTCCTCCAGGAGGTGCCCCACCAGGTGGTGCCCGACCTTGCCCACGCCGGCCACGCCGACCGTGCGGTCGCGCAGCGACGGGTCGCCCCACAGGTGCCGCGCGGAGGCCCGCATGCCCTGGTAGACGCCGAACGCGGTGAGGACGGACGAGTCGCCCGCCCCGCCGTTCTCCGGCGAGCGCCCGGTGGTCCACCGGCACTCACGGGCCACGACGTCCATGTCGGCGACGTAGGTGCCGACGTCGCACGCGGTCACGTACCGGCCGCCGAGTGAGGCCACGAAACGGCCGTACGCGAGCAGCAGCTCTTCGGTCTTGATCAGATCGGGATCGCCGATGATCACGGCCTTGCCGCCGCCGTGGTCCAGACCGGCCATGGCGTTCTTGTAGGACATCCCGCGCGCGAGGTTCAGCGCGTCCGCGACGGCCTCCGCCTCGGTCGCGTAGGGGTAGAAGCGGGTACCGCCGAGCGCGGGGCCCAGTGCGGTGGAGTGGAGGGCGATGACGGCCTTCAGGCCAGTGGCCCGGTCCTGGCAGAGCACGACTTGCTCATGACCGCCCTGTTCCGAGTGGAACAGGGTGTGCAGTACATCAGCAGGTGCGCCGGTTACGTCGGTCACGGTGGTGACTCCTGTAAGTAGTTGCGGCGGTCGGAGACCAGCTCCCGTGTGGGTGGCGGGGACTGTGAGCACGAGATTAGAGCCTGGAGGCCCCGTCATCGGCGCAGCGCTCGGGATCACCTCCACCCGGAGCAACCTCGTGGGACGATTTGCATGGGTTTCCCGCTCGTCGGGTGCGGGTTTCGCAGGTTTTCCCGGCAGACGGCGGGGGAGGGAGCAGGCGTGCCCAAGGTGTCCTCCGTGATCGTCCCGTACGCGACCTATCTGCGCGTGTACGAACCGCTGGCCGCCTTCCCGGAGCCGGAGCGCGGCTACTGGGCCCGCTATGCCCGCCGTGCCGACCGCCCCTCGTACCAGGACGAGCTGCGCCGCTCCCTGGCCGACCTGCTGCCCACCCCGCCGATCCCGGTGCCGGTGCACGAGAGCAGCGACGCGTTCGTGCTCGATGTGGACGGGGCGGTGTGCGTCTGTCCGTGGCGCACCCGGCTGCGCGGCTGGCAGGCCCTGGACGAGCTGCCCGAGGAGCTTCCGCAGCCCGTCCTGGACGCGGTGCTGCCCCCCGTCGTACGGCGTCAGGCGGCCCAGGACTACGAGCGGTGGCTGGCCCGCAACCCGGACGCGCGGCCTTGGATCCGTACCGCGACCTGGCAGGTGCCGCTGAACTGGTTCGTGCTGGTCTCCGACGAGGAACGCCGGTTCGACAAGGGCTCCGGCGACGCCCCGCCGATGCTGCGTTACCGCACGCCCATGGTCCAGGCCCGACGGCGGGTGGCGCGGGCCCTGAGGACGCTCAAGGACGCCATCGACGAGGGCGCGCTGATCGACGGCCTGATCGACGTGGGGCGCTGGCTGGAGGAGTTCCACCCGCGCTCGCTGGTGGAGCTGGACTACGGCGGTCTGGTGCACGTGCTGCCGGCCGGCGAGCTGGAGGACGATCACTCGGCGGCCGACGTGGCCGCGGGGATCGAGGCGCTGCGGCGCGGTGAGGGTGACGAGGCTGCGGAGGCGTACGCCCGGCTCGTGGAGCGGTGGCGGTCGGTGCGTAACCGGCGCTCGGCGAACTGAACGCGCCCCCTGGTGGCGAACCGACGTTTGACCTGACGCCCGTTTTGGGGTTTCGTCCTCGCACATATGTACTGAGGTTTCGTCAACAAGGGACGTAGTTCCGGATCAGGGCGTTCGCCCCAAGTGTGTCAAGCGTGACGGAACGCACGTACGCGGCCCTTGCGCCCCTTGCCCCTCCTCATGCCAAAATAGGACAAGGAGTCCGGGGAGGACTCCTTTCGCCCCGTTGCCTTGCGATGTGGGCGAAATCTCAGCATTGCACGCTTTGGGGGGCCTGATGTCTCCTGATCGTCCTGTGACTGATCGTCACAGTGGCGTGACTGTCCGCTATGGCATGGTCCATCGGCTTCCGTGGCTGATGAACACCTGGAGGGGCAATTCCATCGGTTTGGCCTACGCGGCTGGACAGATGGTGTAGTTGTAGTGCCGAGGACAAGCCGTTCGTCCTATAACCGACTCGACTCGCGTCCGCCATTTCGGGCAACGCGGGTCAAGGTGCAGAATTTAGAGGAATGAACCGAGAAGGTTCGGTTCTCCCGAGGAGGCCGCTCATGACCGCTCGCACCCCTGATGCCGAGCCGCTGCTGACCCCGGCTGAAGTCGCCACGATGTTCCGCGTCGACCCGAAGACGGTCACGCGGTGGGCGAAGGCCGGCAAGCTCACATCCATCCGTACGCTCGGCGGGCACCGCCGTTACCGCGAGGCTGAGGTCCGCGCGCTGCTCGCGGGCATCCCGCAGCAGCGCAGCGAGGCCTGAACAACTGAATAACCGGGCAAAACCGGCAGGTCCCCCACTTGTCGTAGCGCCCGGCACCACAGCTCCAAGCGACGCGGGTCCTGCCCCAACAGGCCTCACGCCCAAGCCTCCAGGGGCTTTCCGAGCACAACACAGGGTGCGTCGTCGATCGCGCTGGACTCCGCCGAGTCCAGCGCGATCTTTTTGTGTGCGGAACGTGTCCGATGAGGCGGGTCTGTGAGCGGCCTTGTCGGAGTCTGGGGAGGGCTGTCGGGTCCGCTGTGGACCGCTCTCCGAGGGTGGTGCAATTGCACATATAAAATTGACCACTTGTAGGTGAGGCGTAAGTACCGCAGTTTCAAAAACTCATGCGGTGACACCCGTCACACGTCACAGTCCTTGTTGCGCCTTACTCAGGTGCGTTAGAGGAGGCATGTGTTCCAGCGGCCCCTGGGTGGTGGGCGGTTGGGAATCGCCGGTGGTCACGCGGGGGCGGGGCTCCCGTCCTCCGCGTCCGCGTCCACGTCCCTGGCGGTCTCCTTGGCAGGCTTCGGGGCGGCTGGCGGGCTGGCTTGCGGGGTGGTTCGCCGGGCGGCGGGTGGCACGGGCGGCGGGCTGGTCGGCTGCACGGTCGGTGGGGCGGAGTCCATCGCCAGCCGCAACAGGCGGTGGCAGATCGGACAGTGGCGCGTCAGATGGCGATAGGAGGAGGCGGCCGACAGGTGCGCACGGAGCAACGCCCGTGTCTCGTGCCTGGTCGATGCCGCCATACGCCACCTCCGGGAGGCCGCACGCGAGGCAGCCCTGACTTCTGGGTACCGGGGGAACGGGACGCCGTCAAGACGGCGTGTACGTCCCCGCGGGGCCCCTTGACGGGGTCATCCCAGAAGAAACCCAGGCCCTGCCGGGTGGCGAGGCTCGCGCGGGCGTCGGACACGAAGAAGGGCCCGCATCCCTGACGGGGTACGGGCCCTTCTCTACTGCGGTCCTGACGGGATTTGAACCCGCGGCCTCCACCTTGACAGGGTGGCGAGCACTCCAAACTGCTCCACAGGACCAGGTTTTGCGGCGCTGATCGTGCGTTGCGCTGCGAGACGAGACTCTACAGGAGCTGGCGCCTCCTGGTCGAACTCACCCAGGGTGCGGATGTCACTACGGTACGGCCGCGTCGATCGCCTTCACGATCCGCTTGTCGGAGACCGGGTAGGCCGTCCCCAGCGCGTGCGCGAAATAGCTGACCCGCAGCTCTTCGATCATCCACCGGATGTCCCGCACCGAGGACGGCACCGGGCGGCCCTGCGGCAGCTGTTCCAGCAGCCACGCGTACTCGTCCCGCATCTCGTGGACCTTCTCCATGCGCGTGGTGTCCCGCTGGACGTTCGTCGGCATCTGCTGCAACCGACGGTCCGCGGCGACCAGATAGCGCATCAGGTCGGGCAGCCGCCGCAGCCCCGCCTCCGTCACGAAGCCCGGCTTCACCAGGGCGTCCAGCTGCCCCCGTACGTCCGCCAGGTTCGCCAGCAGCACGGCACTGCGTACGCCCTTCAACCGGCGCTCACAGGCCTGCCAGGCGGCCAGCACCTGCTGCACCTGGCCCACCGTACGGACGGTCGTGTCGACGATCTCCGCGCGCACCTTCTCGTACAGCTTGCGGTACGACTCCTCGTCCCACACCGGGCCGCCGAAGTCACCGATCAGCTTGTCCGCCGCGGCCATGGCGCAGTCGTCGAAGAGCGCCTGGATCGACCCGTGCGGATTCGCGGACAGGGCGAGCTTCTGCGCGTTGGTCAGGCGATCGCTCGCGAATTTCGCCGGGTTGACCGGGATGTTGCGCAGGATCAGCCGCCGGGTGCCCTTCCACATCGCCTCCGCCTGCTCGGCCTCGGTGTCGAAGAGCCGTACCGAGACGGTGTTCGCCGTCGGTCCGTCGTCGACCAGCGCCGGGTACGCCTTCACCGGCTGGCCGGCGCGCCGGGTCTCGAAGACGCGGGTCAGGGAGCCGATCGTCCAGTCGGTGAGGCCCTTGCGCTCCAGGGACTCGCCGCCCTGACGCTGGGCGGTGGCGGCCGCCGCCTGGGACAGGGCCTGCCTCGCCTTCGGCCGCAGACGGAGCTTCAGCGCCTCCAGGTCCTTGTCCTCGGCCAGCTTGCGGCGGCGCTCGTCGACGATCCGGAAGGTGATGCGGAGATGGTCGGGGACCCTCGACCAGTCGAAGTCGTCCGCGGTGAAGGGGACGCCGACCATGCGCTTGAGCTCACGCGCCATGGTTGTGGTGAGCGGCTCCTGGAGGGGCACCGACGTGTCCAGGAACCGCTTCGCGAAGTTCGGCGCCGGCACGTAATGACGACGGATCGGCTTCGGCAGGGAGCGGATCAGTTCGGTGACGACCTCTTCCCGCAGGCCCGGGATCTGCCAGTCGAAGCCCTCGTCCGTGACCTGGTTGAGGACCTGGAGGGGAACGTGGACGGTCACACCGTCCGCGTCCGCGCCCGGCTCGAACTGGTACGTCACCCGGAACTTCAGCGGGCCCTGCCGCCACGAGTCCGGATAGTCGGCCTTGGTGACCGCCTCCGCCGACTCCCGGATGAGCATCTCCCGCTCGAAGTCGAGGAAGTCGGGCTGCTCGTGCCGCTTGCGCTTCCACCAGGAGTCGAAGTGGGCGCCGGAAACGACGTGTTCGGGCACCTTCTGGTCGTAGAAGTCGAAGAGCGTGTCGTCGTCGACCACGATGTCCCGGCGCCGGGCCCGGTGCTCCAGCTCCTCGACCTCGCTGAGGAGTCTGCGGTTGTCGGCGAAGAACTTGTGGTGCGTGCGCCAGTCACCCTCTACCAGGGCGTTGCGGATGAAAAGCTCTCGGGAGGTCTCCGGGTCGATCCGGCCGTAGTTGACCTTGCGCTGCGCGATGATCGGGACGCCGTACAGCGTGACCTTCTCGTACGCCATCACCGCCGCCTGGTCCTTCTCCCAGTGCGGCTCGCTGTACGTGCGCTTCAGCAGGTGCTCGGCGAGCGGCTCGACCCACTCCGGCTCGATCTTCGCGTTGACCCGCGCCCAGAGCCGGGACGTCTCCACCAGTTCGGCGGACATCACGAAACGCGGGGGCTTCTTGAAGAGGGCCGAACCGGGGAAGATCGCGAACTTGGCGTTGCGGGCGCCCAGATAGTCGTTCTTCGCGCCCTCCTTCACGTCCTTCATGCCGATGTGGGAGAGCAGGCCGGCGAGGAGCGAGACGTGGACGCTCTGGTCGGCCGCGTCCTCCTCGTTCAGATGGATGCCCATCTGCTTGGCGACCGTGCGCAACTGCGTGTAGATGTCCTGCCATTCGCGGATGCGCAGAAAGTTCAGGTACTCCTGCTTGCACATGCGCCGGAAGGAGGAGGAACCCCGCTCCTTCTGCTGCTCCCGCACGTACCGCCACAGGTTGAGGTAGGCGAGGAAGTCGCTGGTCTCGTCCCGGAAGCGGGCGTGCTGCTGGTCGGCCTGGGTCTGCTTGTCGGCGGGGCGCTCGCGCGGGTCCTGGATGGACAGCGCGGCCGCTATGACCATGACCTCCCGGACACAGCCGTTCTTGTCGGCCTCCAGCACCATCCGGGCCAGCCGCGGGTCCACGGGCAGCTGCGCGAGTTTGCGGCCGGTCTGCGTGAGCCGCTTGCGTACGTCCTTCTCCGCGGGGTCCAACGCGCCCAGTTCCTGGAGGAGCTGGACACCGTCACGGATGTTGCGGTGGTCCGGCGGGTCGATGAACGGGAACTTCTCGATGTCGCCGAGTCCTGCCGCGGTCATCTGCAGGATGACAGAGGCGAGGTTCGTCCGCAGGATCTCCGCGTCGGTGAACTCGGGCCGGGCGTCGAAGTCGTCCTCGCCGTAGAGGCGGATGCAGATGCCGTCGCTGGTGCGACCGCAGCGGCCCTTGCGCTGGTTGGCGCTGGCCTGCGAGATCGGCTCGATGGGCAGGCGCTGGACCTTGGTGCGGTGGCTGTAGCGGGAGATACGGGCGAAACCGGGGTCGATGACGTACTTGATCCCGGGAACGGTCAGCGAGGTCTCCGCGACGTTGGTCGCCAGGACGATCCTGCGTCCGGTGTGCTGCTGGAAGACACGGTGCTGCTCGGCATGCGAGAGCCGGGCGTACAGGGGCAGCACCTCGGTGAACCGGAACTTCTTCTTCTCCAGCGCGTCCGCGGTGTCCCGGATCTCCCGCTCCCCGGAGAGGAAGACGAGGATGTCGCCCTTGCCCTCGCCCATCAGCTCTTCGACGGCTTCGGTGATCGCGGTGATCTGATCCCGGTCGGAGTCCTCGCCGTCCTCCTCCAGGAGCGGGCGGTAGCGGACCTCCACGGGGTACGTACGCCCGCTGACCTCGACGATCGGGGCATCCCCGAAGTGCCGGGAGAAGCGCTCCGGATCGATGGTCGCGGAGGTGATCACGACCTTCAGATCGGGTCGCTTCGGCAGCAGTTGGGCGAGGTAGCCAAGGAGGAAATCGATGTTCAGGGACCGCTCGTGGGCCTCGTCGATGATGATCGTGTCGTAGGCGCGCAGCTCGCGGTCGGTCTGGATCTCGGCGAGCAGGATGCCGTCCGTCATCAGCTTGACGAAGGTGGCCTCCGGGTTCACCTGGTCGGTGAACCGCACCTTCCAGCCGACGGCCTCACCGAGAGGCGTGTCGAGCTCCTCCGCGACCCGCTCGGCGACGGTACGGGCGGCGATACGACGGGGCTGGGTGTGCCCGACCATGCCGCGCACCCCGCGCCCCAGCTCCAGGCAGATCTTCGGGATCTGTGTCGTCTTGCCGGACCCGGTCTCGCCGGCGACGATGACCACCTGGTGATCACGGATGGCGGCCGCGATCTCGTCCTTCTTCTGGCTGACGGGCAGCTGCTCGGGGTAGCTGACGGCCGGCACACGCGCCTTCCGCGCAGCCATACGAGCCTCACCCTTGGCCACCTCCGCCTCGATCTCAGCGAGTACGGCGGCCCGAGCCTCGGGCTTACGGATCTTGCGCGCACCTTCGAGCCGCCGCCCGAGTCGCTGCGCGTCGCGCAAGGAGAGCTCGGTCAGGCGGGGGGCGAGGTCGCTGAGGGCGGGGGCAGGGTGCGTAGACATACGGGACCCAGGATCTCACCCTCGCGAATTTCGTGGCGAACGCTTTTGTGTCCGGCGGTGTGATCAGGGCCCTCGGACGCTCATAGCCCGAGCCGATGCATGCGACACACAACAAGGCCCCGATCCGAAGATCGGGGCCTTAGCTGTGGCTGGGGCCGGGGTCGAACCGGCGACCTATCGCTTTTCAGGCGATCGCTCGTACCAACTGAGCTACCCAGCCACGAGGTTTCACGTGAAACCCCAGCGGTCCTGACGGGATTTGAACCCGCGGCCTCCACCTTGACAGGGTGGCGAGCACTCCAAACTGCTCCACAGGACCTTGCTGTGCGTACGACAGTGTCGCACACGGTATTGCGTGCCCCCAACGGGATTCGAACCCGTGCTACCGCCTTGAAAGGGCGGCGTCCTAGGCCGCTAGACGATGAGGGCTATCGGCCCGCCTGGGCGCTGTGTCAGCGCGTCGGGGACGTGTGAAGCATAGGCGATGGCGGGAGGGATCGCCAAAACGGTTTAGGGGGCCTCGGCGGACGGGGTGGAAGGGCTGGGGGAGGACGAGCCGGGGGAGGGGGTGGCGCCGGGCTGGTTCTCCTTGACCAGGTGGCGGCTGACCTCGGCTGTCGTCAGGCCCAGGCCGCCCAGTTCGATCTCGTCCCAGGCCTGGAGCCGACGGGTGTCGCGGTCCATGTAGAGGATCGAGGCCTGGATGGGGTCGGGGTACTTGCCCTCCACCGCGCGCAGTCCGCTGCCGCCGGTGGAGCCCTCGAGCCGCAGCCGGGTGCCGTACTTCATGACCTCCATCTCCTCGTGGTGGAGGTGGCCGGCCAGGGCCAGCGGGACCGCGCCGTCGACCTCGCGGACCGCCGCCGGCTCATGGGCGACGGCGATGTCGGCGGGGGTGCCGGCCGCGCGCTGGTCGCGCAGGGCCGAGGCCAGGCGGGCGCCCGCCAGTACCTGGGCCGCGTCGCCGCCGGGCCGCGTCGAGCGGTCGGGCGTGAACTGCGGGTCGCCGATGCCGGCGAAGCGCAGGCCGGCGATGGTCTGCGCCCGGCCGTCGTCCAGGACGTGCACGTTCTTCATCCGGGACAGATAGCGCTGGGTGAGCGTCGAGTCGTGGTTTCCGCGGACCCAGACGTACGGGGCGCCCAGGTCCTCGATCGGGTCCAGGAAGCCGTTCTCGGCGGCCGTGCCGTGGTCCATGGTGTCGCCGGAGTCGACGATCACGTTCACCTTGTACTGCTCCACCAGCGAGGCGATGATCTTCCAGCTCGCCGGGTTCAGATGGATGTCGGAGACGTGCAGAACGCGGATGGTGGACGGGTCGGGTGCGTAGGCCGGGAGCGTGGAGGTGGCGTCGTACAGCTTCGTCACGTTGGTGACCAGACGGGCCAACTCCTTCTGGTAGACGTCGAATTCGGTGACGATGCTGCGGGCGTTGCCGACCAGGGACGGTGCCGAGGAGAGCAGTCCGGAGAACTTCGGTTCGAGGACCGACTCCGGGTTCCAGGTCGCGTACGCCGTGGTGCCCGAGGCGGCGAGGAGGGTGAACGCCAGGCCGCCGGCGGCGAGGGCACGGCGAGGGCGGCGGTAGACCGCGAGACCCAGGGCGGTGGCGCCGGAGACGACGGCGACACAGGAGCGGACGGCCAGGTCGAGGGTGCCGTGGGCGACGTCCTGGGTGACCTCGTCCTGGAGTCCGGCGAGGCGTTCGGGGTGGTCGACCAGGGCATGGGAGCGGACCGGGTCGAGCTGGTCGACGTTGACGTCCAGGCGGACGGGGGCGTGGTGGCTGTCCATCTGCAGCGCGCCGAGCGGCGAGACGTTGATCTTCGTGCCGCCGGTGAGTGACGGACGCAGGGTCATCGTGGTGTTCATGGGGCCGACCGGGGCCCGTACGTTGCCGACGATCAGCAGGCCGAGCCAGGCGCCGAGCACGACGACGGCGACGAGCCCGAGGGCGCGGACCCAGGGGTGCGGCTGCTGGACCAGTTCGACGACCGGTTGCGGGCGCCCCGTGCGGTAGCGGCGGGCGATGGTGCGCGGGGTCCTGCGGATGGGGTTCACGAGGTTCCGGACGGCGACGGGGACGCGGGCCATTGGTCCCGTATGCCCAAGTCCGCCTGTTGATATGCGGGAGTTTGGGGAGCGCGGGGAGTGCCGGGGCGCTCGTGACTCTCGTACAGGCGTTCCGTACCGGACAATGGGCCTGTGCTGGAGATGACGCGCGAGGAGTTCGAGGAACTGGTCGCCGAGGCGCTGGACCGGATTCCGCCGGAGTTGACGCGGCTGATGGACAACGTCGCGGTGTTCGTCGAGGACGAGCCCTCGGCGGACGATCCCGAGCTGCTCGGGTTGTACGAGGGGACTCCGCTGACCGACCGGGGTGAGTGGTACGCCGGCGTGCTGCCGGACCGGATCACGATCTACCGGGGGCCGACGCTCAGGATGTGCGCGTCGCGGGAGGAGGTCGTCGCGGAGACGGAGGTGACCGTGGTCCACGAGATCGCGCACCACTTCGGGATCGACGACACCCGGCTGCACGCACTCGGGTACGGATGAGCCGTAGGGAGTGAAGGAGTTCGATACGGGCGCGTGTCCTCTTGTGGGCGACGGGAGTTGGACGGGTTGACTCGTTCACCCTCCACCGGAGGTGGCTGCCCGTGCGCCCCTTGTACGTACCCGTCCGTCTGGCCGCCACGGTCATGGCCGTCGCCGCTGCCGCCGGCTGTATGAGCGTGGGTGACGACGACGGGGGTGGCGGGGGCGCGAAGCCGTCGCACTCGGCCGGGCAGCGGGGTGGTGAGGAGCCCGACGGCGGGGCGGCGAGGTCGGGCGGTGGTGTGGACGTCGGCGCGGCGGCCGGTGGTGGCAGGCACGGGCCCGGC
This sequence comes from Streptomyces sp. NPDC006332, assembly GCF_040612855.1. NCBI lineage: Bacteria > Bacillati > Actinomycetota > Actinomycetes > Kitasatosporales > Streptomycetaceae > Streptomyces > Streptomyces sp. NPDC006332. The sequence goes on along the minus strand of NZ_JBEXRA010000004.1, from coordinate 15,894 downwards.
AAGCACAAGAAGGGCAAGGGGGCGTCGGCGCGGGCGTCTGCCCCGGCTGAGGCGGCGGACGGCGCGTCCGCCCCGGCGGAGGACGGGCAGGTCAGGCCCCCGAAGCCGGGGGTGCCGTCGCCGACCAGGGCCGACCCGGTGCCCACCGGGACGGTCGAGCAGCCGCCGCCACCGCCGACACCGACGCCGCCCCCGCCGCCGGCGTCGCCGACCCCCGATCCGCCGACCCCCGAGCCGTCGTCCTCGGCGCACGAACCGCCGGGACCGCAACCGCAGCTGGCGCAGCGGGAACCCGCACCGGAGGCGGGGGCACCGGCGTAACCCCCGCGCCAGCGGTGCGACTTGCGCGTGACCTGCGTGCGCGCCCGTGTGACCTACGTCTATCCGGCTCGGTTTGCCTTGGGGGGAGAGGGGTGCGTATGGTGGTAGATCGTTTGATCCCATTGCCCGGCGCCAACGCAGAGCGCGCCGTGTGGCGCGTTCTCTCCCTTGCCGTGGCTGACCGCATAGAGGCGGTCGTATTGCGAAACACGGAGTTGACGGGCGCGTGCCGACGAGACTCCGGAAGGTTTCGCATACGCATGTCCATTTCCATTACTGATCACGTCGTCGTGCCCGAGAACGAGGGCACCGAGGGCGCGGCGGACGCTCCCGAGGTCACCTTCGAGGACCTCGGCCTCCCTGAGGGCGTCGTGCGCAAGCTCGCCCAGAACGGCGTGACCACCCCCTTCCCGATCCAGGCGGCGACCATCCCGGACGCCCTGGCCGGCAAGGACATCCTCGGCCGTGGCCGCACCGGCTCCGGCAAGACCCTTTCCTTCGGTCTGCCGACCCTGACCCGGCTGTCCGGCAGCCGCAGCGAGAAGCACCGGCCGCGCGCCGTCATCCTCACGCCGACCCGTGAGCTCGCCATGCAGGTCGCCGACGCGCTGCAGCCCTACGGCGACGTCCTCGGCCTGAAGATGAAGGTCGTCTGCGGCGGTACGTCGATGGGCAACCAGATCTACGCCCTGGAGCGCGGTGTCGACGTCCTCGTCGCCACCCCGGGCCGACTGCGCGACATCATCAACCGCGGCGCCTGCTCCCTGCAGGACATTGAGGTCGCCGTCATCGACGAGGCCGACCAGATGTCGGACCTGGGCTTCCTGCCCGAGGTCACCGAGCTGCTCGACCAGGTCCCGGCGGGCGGCCAGCGCATGCTCTTCTCGGCCACGATGGAGAACGAGATCTCCACGCTGGTCAAGCGCTACCTGACCGACCCGGTCACGCACGAGGTCGACAGCGCGCAGGGCAACGTCACGACGATGTCGCACCACATCCTCATCGTGAAGCCCAAGGACAAGGCGCCGGTCACCGCCGCGATCGCCTCCCGCAAGGGCCGCACGATCATCTTCGTCCGCACCCAGCTGGGCGCCGACCGTATCGCCGAGCAGCTGTGCGACTCCGGTGTGAAGGCCGACGCGCTGCACGGCGGTATGACGCAGGGCGCGCGCACCCGCGTGCTGGAGGACTTCAAGAAGGGCTACGTCAACGCGCTCGTCGCGACCGACGTCGCCGCGCGCGGTATCCACGTCGACGGCATCGACCTGGTCCTGAACGTGGACCCGGCCGGCGACCACAAGGACTACCTGCACCGGGCCGGCCGTACGGCCCGTGCCGGTCGTACGGGCACGGTCGTGTCCCTCTCGCTGCCGCACCAGCGCCGTCAGATCTTCCGTCTCATGGAGGACGCCGGGGTCGACGCCGGGCGTCACATCATCCAGGGCGGTACGGCCTTCGACCCGGAGGTCGCCGAGATCACCGGTGCCCGGTCGATGACCGAGGTGCAGGCCGAGTCCGCGGGCAACGCGGCGGAGCAGGCCGAGCGTGAGGTCGCCCAGCTCAGCAAGGAGCTGGAGCGGGCGCAGCGGCGCGCGACCGAGCTGCGCGAGGAGTCCGACCGGCTGGTCGCCCGGGCCGCCCGCGAGCGCGGCGAGGACCCGGAGGCCGCGGTTGCCGAGGCGCAGGCGGCGGTCGCCGAGGCCGCAGCGGTGTCGGTGCCCGAGCAGCCGGTGGCGCAGGACTTCGACAACGCGGACCGGCCGGAGCGCTCCTACGAGCGTCGGGACAACGACCGCGGTGACCGTGGCTTCCGTCGGGACGACCGTCGGGACGACAACCGTGGCGGCGGCTTCCGCCGGGACGACCGTGGTGACCGGGGTGGCGACCGTGGTGGTCGTTCCTTCGAGCGTCGTGACGACAACCGTGGTGGTGGCTTCCGCCGGGACGACCGTCGCGACGACAACCGTGGCGGCGGCTTCCGCCGGGACGACCGTGGTGACCGGGGTGGCGACCGTGGTGGTCGTTCCTTCGAGCGCCGCGATGACAACCGTGGCGGTGGCCGTTCCTTCGAGCGTCGCGACGACAACCGTGGCGGCGGCTTCCGCCGGGACGACCGTCCGGCTCGTCCCTTCGAGCGTCGGGACGAGCGCGGTGGACACCGTGGCAGCGACCGTCCGTTCAACCGCGACCGCCAGGGTGACCGCCCCGGTTTCCGCTCCGGCGGCCACGACCGTCCCTCCGGCCGTCGTGACGACCACCGCGGCGGCGGCAGCACCGGCACCGGCACCGGCTCCTTCGGTCGCCGCGACGACAAGCCGCGCTGGAAGCGCAACGGCTGAGAAGCCTCTGTGAGCGGTGAACGCCGTGGTCCCCGGGATTCGGGGGCCACGGCGTTCCGCTGTGCGGGTGCAAGGGCTGTTTCTGGCCAAGTTGTGACGTGTGTCACGACTGCTGGGTGGGAATCGCTGGGGGCATGACAGATGACGCCATAGCGAGTGGGCCGTCGGACGGAAGACTCTCCGAGGAAGGACCCTCCGGTGAGGGGCTCTCCGACGAGGAACGCCTGGCCCAGCTCGGTTACACGCAGGTTCTCGCCCGACGCATGTCGGCCTTCTCCAACTACGCGGTCTCCTTCACGATCATCTCGGTCCTGTCGGGCTGCCTGACGCTGTACCTGTTCGGCATGAACACCGGCGGCCCGGCGGTGATCACCTGGGGCTGGGTGGCCGTAGGTCTGATGACCCTCTTCGTGGGCCTGTCGATGGCCGAGATCTGCTCGGCGTACCCGACCTCGGCCGGTCTGTACTTCTGGGCCCACCGGCTGGCTCCGCCCCGGACCGCGGCGGCCTGGGCCTGGTTCACGGGCTGGTTCAACGTGCTCGGCCAGGTCGCGGTGACCGCGGGCATCGACTTCGGGGCCGCGTCGTTCCTCGGCGCCTACCTCAATCTCCAGTTCGACTTCGAGGTGACCGCGGGCCGGACCGTCCTGCTGTTCGCCGGGATCCTGGTGCTGCACGGACTGCTGAACACCTTCGGCGTCCGGATCGTCGGTCTGCTCAACAGCGTGAGCGTGTGGTGGCACGTGCTGGGCGTGGCGGTGATCGTCGGCGCGCTGACCTTCGTACCGGACCACCATCAGTCGGCGTCGTTCGTGTTCGGCGAGTTCGTGAACAACACGGGCTGGGGCAGCAGTGCCTACGTGGTGGCGCTGGGCCTGCTGATGGCCCAGTACACCTTCACCGGCTACGACGCCTCGGCCCACATGACGGAGGAGACGCACGACGCGTCGACGGCCGGCCCCAAGGGCATCGTGCGGTCGATCTGGACGTCGTGGATAGCCGGCTTCGTCCTCCTGCTCGGCTTCACCTTCGCGATCCAGTCGTACGACGGCGCGCTCGCGTCACCCACGGGGGCGCCCCCGGCGCAGATCCTGCTCGACGCGCTCGGCGCGACCGCGGGCAAACTGCTCCTGCTGGTGGTGATCGGCGCCCAGCTGTTCTGCGGGATGGCCTCGGTGACCGCCAACAGCCGCATGATCTACGCCTTCTCGCGCGACGGCGCGCTCCCCTTCTCCCACCTCTGGCACACGGTGAGCCCGCGCACCCGGACGCCCGTGGCGGCGGTGTGGCTGGCGGCGGGCGGAGCGCTGGTGCTCGGTCTGCCCTACCTGATCAATGTCACGGCCTACGCGGCGGTGACCTCGATCGCCGTGATCGGCCTCTACATCGCGTACGTCATCCCGACGCTGCTGCGGCTGCGGAAGGGGGAGGCCTTCGCACGGGGCCCGTGGCATCTGGGCCGCTGGTCGCGGATCGTGGGTGTGGTGTCGGTCGTCTGGGTCGTCGTGATCACGATCCTGTTCATGCTCCCGCAGCTCTCCCCGGTCACCGCGGAGAACTTCAACTACGCCCCGGTCGCCGTCCTGGTCGTGCTGGGCTTCGCGGCGACGTGGTGGCTGGCGTCGGCCCGCCACTGGTTCCTCAACGCCGACCACGACCGCACCCGGGCCCGTGAAGCGGCCCGCGTCAACGCCCCCGAACCGGTTGATCCCTGACACTTGGCCCCCGCCCCGCTCCGTCATGACCGTCCGGCGCGGCCGTGTCGCCGATACCCGATCGGAGACACGGCCATGTGCGGTTATGCTCGGGGAGGCAACATCGTCTGGGCCCTTAGCTCAATTGGCAGAGCAGTGGACTTTTAATCCATTGGTTGTGGGTTCGAGTCCCACAGGGCCTACCGGTGGTGGGCGGGGGGTAGTGCCTCTGACCTGCTGCGCAGCGCCTGATTCGACTTCGGTCGGCTTGGGCGCTGTGTTGGTTTCGGGTCCCCTTGGGCGGATCCTGGACGTACATCAGGCTCGTCAGCTCGGACGGGAGCAGAGTCGGGTGGCTGGATGTGCCACAAAGTTTCCGGTGATCGGCGCGCCTCACCGGAACGCGGCCTCACTGACGTGAAGAGACTTCGCGATGTACTGACCACGTCAACACCCGATCCCCGCGCGACCGCCAGTTCCCGCCACGGCCGGTGATCCGCGTTGCGTTCGGCAATATGCGGATGTGATGATCCCAGGCATGGCTGAAGGAGGGGGCAGGGGCCCGGAAGTACCCAGGTCACGGCTGTACGAGTACCTGGAGACGGCCGACCCGGATGACGCGGTCGGGCCGACACCGCGGGACAGCGATGAACTGTCCTTGTCTGGCACCTTGTTGGGCGCCGCGGCCCCGCCGATCGCCGCAGCCTCCTCTCCAGGAACCGCGGACGACGTCGCCCGCGCCCGCCGGGAGTTCGCCGCCCTGCTCGGTGAGTTCCGCCGTACGCCCGTACTGGTTCCCCTCGACGATAACGAAGACCCCTTGGTCGGTGACTACCGCGGCGTGCGCTGGATCTATGCCTTCTCGGACGAGTCGGCGCTGGCTCGGTTCGCGATCGCGAGGGGTGAGGGTTCGCGGGAGTGGGCGTATCAGCGGGTGTTGGGAGCACGGCTGCTGGATGCGGGTGTTCCGGCGGCGGGCGTGCCGTGCGGGGTGGCGCTGGACGTCGGCAGCGAGGACGACGGTGTGCTGTTCCCGCCGGTCGTGGGGATCGTGCCGGACGCGGTGGCCGTGGACGTGGAGACGATGGACGGGGAGGAGCCGCGGTGAGCGGTGGCGGTGAGGGCGGCGGCAAGGACATCAAGGCGGCCGGCCTTGACGGCATTGCCAAGGGGATCAACCTCACGCTGGAGGAGTTGAAGGAACTCGGTGCCGACAGTGTTGCCGGTCAGGGCCGGGGGTTCGCGGAGCTGGCGTTGTCGGGGCTGGACTTGGGGCATGAGGATCTGAAGTCGGCGTTTTCGTCGTTCTGTGAGCGCTGGGAGTGGGGCGTGCGGGCGCTGGTGGAGGAGGGCAACCTGTTCGCGCACCATGTGGGTCTTGCGGCCGGGACGCTGTACGAGACGGATCAGTACGTCGGGGGCACCTTGAAGATCGCCGCGAACTCCCTTGCGGGCAACCCGTATCTGTCCGAGGACGAGGCCGCGAAGCAGGACTGGAGCGACATCGCCACCAGCGGTCTCGACTCCATGAAGAACCCTGACTACAGCAAGGAGTCCTTCGCGCAGGCGTGGGACAACAGCAAGCAGGGCTGGAACGACGCGGCCCGGGACGTGATGACCTCCCAGGCGATGGCCGGGCCGATCCCGAGCCCGCTGAACTACCAGCAGGCCACAGGCGCGACCGATGAGCAGTACGAGGACCTGATGGACGCCGCCTTCACGCCCTCCGCCGAGGAGCGGGCCCAGGCGGCGGCCGAGCAGCCGGAACCGCAGCAGTCCCCGCGGGGCGGGGAGAACGGCTGATGGACTTCGGTGATGTGGTCGACTCCGGCCTGGGCAAGCTCGAGGACGTCGGAAACGCCGCCACGAAACTCGTCGGCGAGGGCGTCGACAAGGGCTCGGATATTCTCGCGGACGGTCTGGAGTACGTCGGAGCCGACGGCGCGGCCAAGGTGGTCGAGTACGTCGGCGACCAACTCGCCTCCGACCTCGGCGCCACACCCGGCGAGAAGCAGCTCGGCGAGAGTGACCTGGCCGCCCAGCTGGTCCACGGCAGCGTGTCGGCCATCCGGGCCTCCGCCTCCCACCTGAAGGACTTCCGTACGTCCTTCGACACGGTCGGCGAGGGAATGCGGAAGCTGGACTCCTCGCACTGGAAGGGCGAGGCCGCCGACACCTTCCGTGAGAAGTTCGCCATGCATCCCCCCAAATGGCTGCACGCGGCGGACGCCTGCGACAAGGCGGGCAAGGCCCTTAGCGACTTCGCCGACACGGTCGCGTGGGCACAGGCCCAGGCACAAGACGCCATCGACCTGTACGAGAAGGGCACGAAGGCGTCCGAACAGGCGGTGGCCGCGTACAACAAGCGCGTCGACGCCTACAACGCCCGGATCAAGGCGAACGAGGACCCCGGCCCGCGTCCGGAACCCTTCTCCGACCCCGGCGCGGCGGACACCAAGCGGGCCCAGGAGATCCTGGCCGAGGCCCGCCGCCAGCGAAACGACGCCGGCCGTACCGCGGCCGCGTCGGTGCGCGCCGCCCTCGCCCACGCCCCGGCCGAGCCGTCGCGGCTCGACCAGATCGGGTCCAACCTCACAGACGGCTACCTGGCGGTCAACACCGAGCTCACCCACGTCGTGGGCGGTGCGGTCAAGGGCACGGCCGGCGCGGTGAACTTCGTCCGCGGCCTCAACCCGGTCGACGGCTACAACCTCACCCACCCCGCGCAGTACCTCCAGAACGTCAGCATGACCATCACCGGCCTCGTCTCCACCGCCACCCACCCCGATCGCGTACTGAAGTCCGCGTGGGAGGGCTTCAAGAAGGACCCGGCCGAGGGCATCGGCCGGTTGATCCCGGAGTTGTTCGGCACCAAGGGCGCGGGGCTGGCCCGGGGCGGGCTGCGGCTCGGGCTGAAGAAGGGTGCGGAGGACCTCGCTGAGCAGGGGGTGCGCAAGGGCGGGAAGACGGCTCGAAGCCGGGTGAACGAGGACCCCGCGCAGCCTTCCCGTGCCGGCGAAGCTGTGGAGAGCAAGGGCACCGACCCGATCGACCTCGCCACCGGCAAGATGTACCTGCCGCAGACTGACGTCAACCTCCCCGGCGCGCTGCCCCTGCTGCTCACCCGACGGGTGGAGTCCGGCTACCACCTGGGCCGCTGGTTCGGCCCGTCCTGGTCCTCCACCTTGGACCAGCGACTGGAGATCGACGCGGAGGGAGTCGTCTACGTCACGGAGGACGGCCTCCTCCTGTCGTACCCGCACCCCGCACCCGGCCTGCCCACACTGCCCAGCCACGGCCCCCGCCTCCCACTGGACCGTGTCGATGGCGGCTACACCATCACGGACCCTCAGACCCACCGCACCTGGCACTTCGCCGACCACGGCCCTGCCCTGGCGGTGCTGGAGCAGATCGACGACCGCAACGGCAATTGGATCACCTTTGACCACGACGAGGCGGCAGTGCCGTCGGCAGTCGTCCACAGCGGTGGCTATCGCCTGAGGATCGACAGTGCCGACGGGCGGGTCACCGGTCTGCACCTGGCCGGAGGTGGCGAGGACGGAGCAGATCTCCTGCTGGTCCGGTACGGGTACACGCAAGGGAACCTCACCGAGGTCAGGAATTCGTCCGGACTGCCGCTCAGGTTCAGTTACGACGACGCGGGCCGGGTCACGTCGTGGATGGACACCAACGAGCACCCTTACACGTACGCCTACGACGACGAGGACCGTTGCATCGCGCAGGGCGGCACAGAGGGGCACATGAGCCTCCGGCTGTCCTACAGCGAGAGAGACCCTGAAACCGGGCTGCGGACCACGACGGCGGTCAACGGCGAAGGCTCCGTACGCCAGTACCACGTCAACGACCTCCACCAGGTCGTCGCCATGGTGGATCCGGCAGGGCATACCCGGCGTTTCACCCGTGACCGGTTCAACCGCCTATTGTCCGAAACGGACCCCGTCGGCCGTACGACTTTTCTCCGGTACGACCCTCTGGGGAACCTGACGGAAGTCATCCGTCCGGACGGACGACGAACGGCGCTTTTCTACGACGCCCGTGGGCTGCTCACGCGCATGGTGCGCCCGGACGGAGGCTCACTCCGCCAGGAGTTCGACGCCCTCGGCAACCGGACCTCGGTCACCGATTCAGCAGACGGCAGCACATCCTTCACGTACGACGAGCACGGGCGTCTGTGCGCAGTGCGCGATCAGTACGGCCGGGTGACCGAAATCCGCTGCGACGCAGCCGGTCTGCCCGTCGAGGTCCGCGATCACGCCGGCGACACCATGAGATACGGGCGGGACGCCTTCGGCCGCGTCACATCCATCACGGACCCCTTCGGCGCGACCGGTGAGGTGGAATGGTCCGTGGAGGGCCATGTCACTCGCCGGCGGAACCCGGACGGGACCGAGGAATCGTGGACGTACGACGGTGAGGGAAACTGCCTCACCCACACGGACACGGTCGGCGGAGTGACGCGTTTCGAGTACGCCGAGTTCGACCTGCTGACGGCGCGCGTCGAACCGGACGGTTCTCGTTACGAGTTCGCCTACGACAACGAACTGCGCCTGACCAGGGTGACCAACCCCCACGGGCAGACATGGACCTACGAGTACGACGCGGTCGGCCGGCCCATCACCGAAACCGACTTCGGCGGACGCGTCACCCGGTGCTCGTACAACGCCGTCGGCGAGCTGATCTCCCGAACGAACGCCCTCGGTCAGGTCGTCTCCTTCGAGCACAACGAACTCGGTCAGGTCGTTCGCAAGAGCGTCGACGGCGAAGTGGCGACGTTCACCCACGACTTCACCGATCAGATCGCGCAGGCGGCCAATGCCCATACGAACCTGACCCTCCTGCGCGACCGGCACGGGCGCCTGGTCTCCGAGCGGATCAACGACCGGGAAGTGGCGTACCGCTACGACGAGTTCGGCAGGCTGGCGGGACGTACGACGCCGGCGGGTGCCGAGAGCGTCTGGGAATTCGATTCCGTGGGACAGCCTCGCCGGCTTACGGCGGACGGTCGTGACATCACACTGGAGTACGACGGGGTCGGCCGCGAAGTCGGTCGCCGGTTCGGTGAGTCCTTGAGTGTGTCCCGGTCGTTCGATGCCATGAACCGGCTGATCTCTCAAGCAGTGGACCACACTCGCGGGCGTATCCAGGCCAGGACCTACGAATATCGTGCGGACGGCAGCCTGACCAAGGTCCATGACCAGCTGAATGGCGTTCGGCAGTACGAACTGGACCTGACGGGGAGGACGACGAGGGTCAGCGGAGAGGGATGGGAGGAGTCCTACTCCTACGACCCGCTCGGCAACCAGGTGGCGGCCGGTTGGCCGGCCCGACCGTTCGGAGACGACGGCTGTGGCGAACGCGCCTACCAGGGCGCCAACCTCGTGCGTGCCGGCCGGATCCGCTACGAGCATGACGCGGCCGGACGTGTCGTACTCCGCCAGAAAACCCGACTGTCCCGCAAGCCGGACACGTGGCGGTACAGCTGGGACGCGGAGGACCGGCTCACCCAGGTCGTCACTCCCGACGGCACGGTGTGGCGGTACCAGTACGACCCCCTCGGCAGACGCACCGGCAAGCAGCGCATCGCGGAGAACGGCGTCGATGTACTGGAGCAGGTGGACTTCACCTGGGACGGTGTCTCGCTGTGCGAGCAGACGACCAGGTGGGGAGACTCGCGTGACTCGGTGACCGTGACGTGGCATCTCAACGGCGGCGAAGCGGTTGCCCAGAGCGAGCGCAGAGCCATGGTGACGGCCTCGCAGGAGGAGATAGACACCCGGTTCTTCGCCATCGTCTCCGACCTCTCGGGATCTCCCTGCGAACTGATCGACGAGTCCGGAGAAATCGCCTGGCGCTCCCGCGCCACAAACTGGGGAAAGCTTTCCTGGTCGGTCGGGAGTCAGGCCTACACGCCACTCCGTTTCCCGGGACAGTATTTCGACTCCGAGACGGGCCTGAATTACAACTACCTCAGATATTACGACCCCGAAGTCGCCCAGTACATCAGCCAGGACCCTCTCGGCCTGGCGCCGGCGGCCAACCCTGTCGGGTATGTAGATCGACCTTCTGTTTCCTGCGATCCGCTTGGGCTCGCGCCACAGAAGTCGCCGATCCCGCCCAAGCCGTATGAGACGACGAATCTTTCCGACTTGGCAAAGCAGTTCAATCCCGAGGGAGGGAACATGAACTGCACTTACGTCGGCGAGGCGTTCGAGCGGTATATGCGTGGGGAGGGAATAAAGTCCGTGCCTGGGGATATGGGGGGAGCGCAGCAACTGGATCGGCTGGAGAGTGTGTTCGGTGGGAGCTTCAGGGATAGAAGCTTCTGGGATATGGTCGACCATATCCGAAATTCTGGGCACGGCGCGCGCGGTATTGTCGCAGGGGAGTCTCCCATCCCAAATCAGCCGGGGCACGTATTCAACGTTGTGAACCATCAGGGTCGGGTTCTTTTCGTTGACGTCCAGACGGGTTTCGTCGACCCTATGATGTACAAGGGATTCAAATTGATGAGGGTGAATTGATGTATACGCCGGAGCGAGCAGAGCGACTGGCCGCGGATTTTCTCCGGCGGATATCTGCTGGTTGGGACAATGAAGTCGCCCTGTTCGAAGAGGACAGTCATAAGGCGGCGAAGGGTGACTTCTTCTACTTTAGCTATCAGTCTGTCAAATACTTGTCCACCAGAGATGACAAGTACCTCGTCTACGGGCCTCCCTGTATCTCCGTGCACAACGTGACCGGTGAGTGCCGCTTTGTGAGCATGCAGGACCTGAAGGCGGCTGGTGATCCGTTCAACTGGTGGCACTGAGCCTTTCCCAGTAAGGGATCGCGACGGCGGAACGGTCGACGCTCGGTCACCGAGTAGAGGTACGACGACTGCAACGGGACGGTTAGCCAGCGGTCCCGTTCTCCTCTGGGCTGTCAGTGGCGGACTCGGGCATCTCGATGATGAACGTGCCCTTCGCGGGCACAGTGTCGGCAATGCCTCGCTCCCGCAGCTCTCGGATCGCACGTCGGAGGGTGTTGATGCCGACGCCGTAGTGGGCCGCGAGATCAGGCTCTGAGGCCAAGCGTGCGCCGATGGGCAGGCTTCCCAAGCGAATCTGTCGGTGCAGAGACCCCGGCGAGGTGTGGAAGACCTCCTGGGGCACGGCCAACGCTGCATAGGAGCGTCGGCATGCACGACCTTATCCGCCGCACCCTCGAATGGCTGCGCCTTCTCCTCGGCCCAGGCACGGGCAAACGGCGCCGCACCCACCGCTACCCCCATCTGTGCCTGCACTTCACCGCCGTACGTCACCCCGCCGCACCTGTGCCCCCGTACGTCCCCCTCCACCGCTCCCCGTACGGCCTCCCCACCCCCCTCGACGGCGCCGACTCCGCCCTCGTGCGCCCCTACCTCACCGCCCACGAGCGGGAAGCCGTCCTCCAGCAACACCGTCGCCTCGCCCTCGTCCTCGCCGCCGACTTCGGGATCGACCTCGACCGGCACCTGGTCGGCGCGCAGGAGGTGGCCGCCTGATGGAACACACGACCAGCCCCGCGACGACCCCCACCTCCCCCTGCCTGCTGCCCTGGCCGTCGCCAAACGGCAAGCCCTGCTACCTGGTGACGGACAACGGCGGCGGGTACGTCTCTCGCCTCGCCGATGAGATGGAGGCCACGCAGCCGGCCATGGCCGCCGACGTGCTCGACCTCGCCCCCCCCGCTGCTGGAGGACCCCACGTCGCCGTAAAACGAGGTTCGCTGCGCCGGCATCCGGCTCGCCGAGTGCCTGGCCGACGCCCTGCGCGTCGCAGAGTCCCTGGGCCTGCGCCTGCCCGTACGGGACGCCGAGGACGACCTAGCGGAAGCGCCAAAGCCCGGCCAGGGTCAGGTCTCCCGGGACGCAGGGAGCGGACTATGGTCGCAACCACGACGCGTCGAAGGAGTTCACCGGTCATGACCGCCCATGCCGTCGAACCGACACCGGCCGTGCCGCCCATGCCCGAGCGGAACCCGAAGGCACTGCGCGAGGCGATCGCCCGACACACTCCGCAGTTGCTTCCCGACTTCGACGAGCACTGGAAGCGGGCGATCGCCGACACCTACGACATCGGCCCCCTGCCCGCGTTCCTGGCTCGTTGGTGGGTGGAGTACGCGATCGCCCGTGATCCGGATCTGGACGCTCATGTGGACGATCTCCATCGGCGTGCGGCGGAGGCCACTGACTATGCCGTGGCCAAGGCCCTTCTCGAAGAGGTGTCGGAGATCCGCTACGGCGCACGGGAGCTGGAGCCCGGTCAGTGACAGATGCCTTCATGGGGCCGCCCTGGCAGATGGACTGGCGGCTCGACGCTCTGGCACGCCGTGACGCGCTGCCTGAGTGCGCGAGGAAGATGATCGACGAGGCCCGCGCCGAACTGGTCACGGAGAAGGATCCCCACTTCCGGGGAATCGACACCGATGCTGACCTGCCGCCCACCATGTACGTCGAATCGGTTCGGTCCACCGACCCCAATGGGCCGCGCATCCTGTACTTCGACAACCACCGTGGCTGGGTGGTCTACACCTCAGTCCCACGGGCCGAGGACCCGCAGATCACCGTGGTGGAGGTCTTCTGGCAGTGAACCGGAGCCGGTCACAAGGGTGGCGGCCGTCCGCCGGGTGATCGGCTCCGGCGGGCCGCAGGACAGCGGCCCGTCCGCTTCCACGCGGCACGGTGCATCTCGTGGTGGCGTTCGTGTGCGGATCTTCATCAACGAGCTGCTGATCACTGCCACCGGCACGATCGCGGTGGTCGATGCCTGGAGGCTGCCCGAGACGGTGCAGCAGCGGGGGCCAGAGGTTCGGGTGGGTGCCGGCTCGTGCGGTGTCAGACCGCGTGGCCCGTCAGTTCGGGCAGGGGGAGTGTGTGCTGGGTCTGGAGGACCTTCGCGCGCAGGTAGTGGACGTTGTGGGCGGTGGTGAAGACGCCGGTGGGTACGCGGTCGTGGACGTCGATGCCCAGGTCGCGCAACTGGTCGGCTTTGTCGGGGTTGTTGGAGAGCAGGTCCAGGCTGGTGATGCCGAGGGCGTTCAGCATCTGCGCGGCGGCCGTGTAGTCGCGGGCGTCCTCGGGCAGGCCCAGCGCGGTGTTGGCGGCGTAGGTGTCGAGGCCCTGGTCCTGGAGGGCGTACGCGTCGAGCTTGTTGTAGAGGCCTATGCCGCGGCCCTCCTGGCGGAGGTAGAGCAGGACACCGCCGCGGTCCGCGATCCGCTCGACGGCCTCACGCAGCTGCGGGCCGCAGTCGCACCGGGCCGAGCCGAAGACGTCGCCGGTCAGGCACTCGGAGTGCAGCCGGACGAGCGGGGTGGTGCCGGGGGCCGGGTCGCCCAGGACGACGGCCACGTGTTCCTGACCGTCGGCGAGTCCGTGGAAGGTGACCAGTTCGGCGTTCACGCCGTAACCGTCGTGGAAGCGCAGCGGTACCCGGACGCGGGAGCGGGGGCTGGCGGCGGGGAAGTCGGGCATGCGGTTCTCCGGGTCCGGGGCGGCATCTGCTTCAGATTTGAAGCAGGTTTACGGGTACGGACCTTACCTCATGCTTTAAATTTGAAGCAATGGGTTGCGGTGTAGGTCACGAAAGAGAGGGGGGAGGTCACGAAGGGGAGGAGGAGCGGCGGCGCCACGGTACGTCGTCCGCGGCTGGGCGAGCCTCGTCGCTCTCCAGGGCTCGTGCGATCCCTGTACAGATCTCCTCCAGCTGGTCCACCTGCTCCTCGGTGAGCTGGTCGAACAGGGACGCCCGTACGGTCTCGACGTGCCCCGGCGCCGCCTGTTCCAGGACCGCCATCCCCTCCTCGGTGAGCGCGGCGATGCTGCCCCGCTTGTCCCACCTGCAGTTCTCGCGACGGAGTAGACCGTCCTTCTCCAGGCGGGTCACCGCGTAGGTCAGCCGGCTCCGGGTGATCTTCAGCTGCTCGGCGAGATCGGTCATGCGAAGTCGCCGCTCCGGTGACTCGGAGAGGGTGGCCAGAATGGAGTAGTACATGTGGGGCATGCCGGCGTCCTGCTGGAGCTGCCGGTCGAGCGCGTCCTCGAGGAGGTGCGCCGAGGCGATGTACGCGCGCCAGGCGCGCTGCTCCTTCGGGGTGAGCCAGCGAGTCGTCATGGCCCCAGTGTAAGTTTGTTTCAAACTTGAACCAAGACCTGCCTTCGAGAGGGACCGCGCCGATGCCTCACCCGTACGTCCTCCTCTCCGCCGCCGTCTCCCTCGACGGCTACCTGGACGACACCGGCCCCGAGCGGCTGCTGCTCTCCAGCCCGGCCGACTTCGACCGGGTCGACGAGGTGCGGGCCTCGGTGGACGCGATCCTCGTCGGCGCCGGGACCATTCGCGCCGACAATCCGCGGCTGCTGGTCAACTCGGCGTCGCGACGGGCCGCGCGGGTCGCGGCCGGGCGGTCGGAGTATCCGCTGAAGGTCACGGTCAGCGGGTCGGGGGACCTCGACCCGGACGCGAGGTTCTGGCACACCGGCGGGGAGAAGCTCGTGTACACGACCGAGAAGGGGGCGGAGCGGGTTCGTGCGCTGGGGCTGGGGCCGGCGACCGAGGTTGTCGCGTTGGGCACCGAGCTCGACTGGCGGGTGTTGCTGTCGCATCTGGGTGAGGTGCGGGGGGTCGGGCGGCTCATGGTCGAGGGGGGCGGCCTGGTTCACACCCAGTTGCTGCGGGAGGGGCTCGCGGACGAACTCCAGCTGGTGCTGGCTCCGTTGTTCGTCGGTGACCCGGGGGCGCCTCGGCTTTTCGGGCCCGGGCCGTATCAGGGCGGGCGGCTGAGGCTGGTGGAGACGCGTCCCATCGGGGACGTGGTGCTCATGCGGTACGAGCCGACGGCGCCCGGTGTGGGCAGCCTTGCCTCGGCTGCGGACCGGCGCTGGCTGGAGCTTGCCTGTTCGCTGGCTGATCGGTGTCCGCCGTCTCGGACGGCGTTCAGTGTGGGGGCGGTCGTGGTGGCGGCGGACGGTACGGAGCTTGCCCGGGGCTACTCGCGGGAGGGGGACGATCCGGTCGTGCACGCGGAGGAGGCTGCGCTGGCGAAGATCGATGCGGGGGATGTGCGGCTTGCGTCCGCGACGGTTTACAGCAGCTTGGAGCCCTGCGCTCGGCGGGCGTCACGGCCGGCGGCCTGTGCGCGGCTGATCCTCTCGGCGGGGGTGCGGCGGGTGGTTACGGCTTGGCGGGAGCCGGACACGTTTGTGCAAGAGGCTGATGGGAGTGGGGTGTTGGTGGCGGCTGGGGTTGATGTGGTGGTGCTGGGGGAGTACGAGGGGGTCGCCATGAAGGCTAATCGGCATTTGCTGGGGTGACGGGTGCCTCCGGCGGTGGGTGGGGTGCCTGCGGCGGACTGCGGGGGGTGGGGGTGCCTGCGGCGCCTGCGGTTCGGGGGTGGGTCGGGGCCGGGTCGGGGGTGTCCGTCCTCGGAACGTCGCGGAATCGGATTCTCACCAACTTGGCGGTGTTGACGCGACAACCGCTGCGGGCGGACACCCCCGA